>JBFMAM010000110.1:0-5874 GCA_040755805.1 Nitrospirota bacterium | reverse complement strand
GATGGAGAGTCAGAAACTTCAGGTAAACCCCGTTAGAAGGGCGAAAGGTCTTCTAACGGGGTAAAGTTTTTTAGCATAAATATTTTATTGCTTTTTTTCTTCATAAGCCTTGATAAATGAAACGATTTCTCTGGCAAAGCTGTCAAAATCCTTCAGATTATTGACCACGATATGATAAAGCTCTTCAGGAGTAACTTCTCTATAAAAATGGACCATGCGATTCCTATATCCTGCCATGGTATAAAGGACATCAGAGAGTTCTTTCGTAACTATTTCTCTCTTTCCAAGCTCTTTTGCTATGACTTTATATTCTATCTCTTTGAACCCGTACGTTTTTGCAAGTATATGTCTTCCGATGTCAAAAACAGCCTCGAGGCTTTTCCTGAGATAGCTCTCCACGAATGGAGGATTTTTCCTATCTGATAGAAATTCTTTTTCTGTCATTATCGAAAATGGCTTCAACTCCTGTAGACAGGTCTCTATGAATCTCAAGAGTTCAAGGATTCGGGCTGTATTCAAACTCGATATAACCATTCTCTATAGCTTCCATGATTTCTTTATCAAGACTCCTTCTCTTAAAGAGCAGGTCTTCAGCCCTTTTCATTATTCCTTCCTCAAATTCATCTGCCAGATGCTCGTCCTTCTCATATACCATTTCACCCTTTATTATTTCATACTGGAATAAGGTATCCACCTCGTGCATGAATACGAGGTCAATATTAAAAGGGTCAAATATCTCTGAAATTTCCTTATAAAGGATTCCATAAATCCTAATGGCTTCAACAGGAGGATTTTCAAAGGCAATTGCAACATCGAGGTCAGAAAGGGCATCTGGCCTTTCATCTTCGCCCTCGAGGTATCTCCTTCCTTTATCTGACTGTGAGCCAAAGAGATAGATAAGGCTGATTCCATATTTTTCAGCTATCGCCTTTATATCATCGTCTTTCATGAATAAAATATAGCACGGGCACGCTATACCAGTAAAGAATGAGAATTCTAACTACTGATGAAATGTCTCTTAGCAGCCAAAGCGGTCAAGAATAGAAATGACTTCATCAATCTGAGCCTTAAAAGCATCACCCAGTCTTTTTTGGTTTACCAACCTCTTAAGTTGGCGAGAGGGATTATGAGTCTTTTCTACAGGCTCAAATAGAGCTATAATCATTTTACCCGAATTTTCAATGGAGAGTTGGGAGTTAAAGTGCACGATAACCGTTCCAGGTTATTTCCCATCCCTTCTGTGGAGGGTTTTGCCATTCCCAGTAAAATTCTCCGTTATCTCTTTTCCTTTGAATGCCTGCCTGTTGAATAATGTCTCTGATTTTTACCTGAAGGTTTTTGAAGAAATCATTCCTGTCGAAAAGAATAATCCCATATAGACCTAGATCCAGAAAAAAGGGAGGAAAATTATTCAATACCTCTTCAGGTGTTTTAGCAATGATGCAAAATTTTTCTTCAAACTGACCTTTTAAGGGGCTACGGATGAACAAAACTCTCTGAAAAGGTCTTAGAGGAAGCTCTTTGGCAATGATGAAAAGATCGTAATCGCTGGTCTCTTTTGCATCCCCCCTGGCGCGGGATCCAAAAAGGACTATTGAAATAAGATGTTCACCCAGATACTCCTTATAGCATTTAACAATCCTTTTGTAAAGAAAGGGGGTTAAGGTTTTCACAATAAAGTTAGTCTAATTTAAATATAATAATAATTCAATATATTTGCGGATAATCGCTTGTCAGGTTCCTCTTTCACTATGCATAACCCCCCAGACAATCGTCCTATCCTTACCCTCCTTTTTCCCCTTGTAAAGCGCCTTGTCAGCATTACTTATCAGCTCTTTGCTGTTCTTTCCATCAGATGGAAAGGCCGCAACACCTATGCTGATGGTTATGTTTTCCCTCGGAAAGACCTTCCAGGTGCGGGGCAAATGTTCCTTTATTGATTTCCTTATCCTTTCGGCAACTAAAAATGCCTCGTCTTTCTCTGTCTGGGGCATAATGACTGCAAACTCCTCACCCCCAAATCTTGCTATTATATCAATAACACGTAAGTTCTCCTTTGCAATATTTGCAATATTCTTTAACACCTCGTCACCTGCAAGATGGCCTTCTGTGTCATTGAAGAGTTTGAAATCATCTATGTCTATCATAGCCAGCGAGAAGGCTAAGTTGTGACGTTCTGAACGCTGGAGCTCTTCAAAAAATCTCTCCTCGAAATACCTTCTGTTAAAAAGGCCCGTCAGAGAGTCTGTAATGGATAGCTCTCTAAGGTGGCCTGCAAGACTGTAGTACATTGACCTTTCGAGTGCAATAGATGCATATGATGCAAAAGAACGAAGTAAAGCCATGTCCTCTTCTGAAAATACCTCCCCAGTTATCTTATCAGATATATTGAGTACCCCTATGGCCTTTTCTCCTATCTTAAGCGGGATGCTTATAAAAGAGCCTGTCCTGTAACTCGGTCTTCTTCTGAAAAGAACTCTCTCGTTTCTTTCGATATCCTTTACTATGAGTGGCATGCCCTCCTCATATACCTTCCCCGCAATCCCCTCGCCTGCCTTAATCTTTATCTCCCTCAGGAGTCTTTTGTTTATACCCTTTGCAGCCTTTATGGTGAGATAGCGTGACTCGTCTTCAATGAGCATTAAAGAGCCCCTTTCTGCATCTGTTAGATGCATCGAGGTATCCACTATGGTCTCATAAAGCATTTCCGGTTCCCTTATAGGGGTAAGGCGTGTGGCGACCATATTCAATATATCTATATCCTTCATGCGTTTATCATAAATGCCCTGCAGCTCTATGAGCCTGAAGATGAAACCTGTAACCCTGCATAGCTCTGAGATAATTTCTGCGTCCTCCTGAGGGATATCGGAGTTAAAGATGCCGAGGAGTCCGGATACCTTATCCTTTGATATGATAGGGAATGCATAAGTGGATGTAACCTCATCACTTAATCCCAATCGCAATATATCTATCATGCTTTCAGAGTATAAGGGCTTCTGTTTTTCAACAACCTCGGTTATAATGCCCACAATCTTTAATGGCAGTGATTGCAGATGTCCTTTCAGCCTGCCTGCAGCCTTTCGTGGCCTGAATGTGTCATTATCCCTTATCATGATAGAAACACTATCTACATTGAAAAGGAAAAGGAGGATGTCCGCTAAAATGTTACAGACCTCATCTGCCTGTCTGTCTAACTCTATATCGGATATCAGGCTGAGGATGGCCTTTGTCAATCTGTATCTCTTCTTATCCAGGCTGCCTTCATAGCTATACCTGAGAAAAAGATTAAACAGGGATTGGATATGTCTGGCGGTCTCCTGTATGGCTAAATAATCCCTGATAATAATTTCCTTAGACCAGGATTTAAGTTGTTCTGGAGGTAGAGCATAAGACTGCCCATCCCTTATATAAAAATCCTCAAACTCCTTTGAAGAAATGTATATACCACTGCCTGTGATAACAAATATTGATTTATCGGTACTGACAGGTATAAAAAACTGGTACAGCCCTGCTGGACCCTTAAAGATAGAGACATCCCTTCTATGAATCACCTTTTCAATGCTACCCTTTAAAAAATCATCATATTCGGCCCTGCCTCTTGAAGATGCCTTGATAACCGAAAGGAATTTATCCTCCTTAGCTGGAGGCTGGATAATATCCCCTTTCTCCCCATAGATAGAAAGAGAAAGACCTGTCAGGTTTGAAAGATGGGTAAGGAAAGAAGATATATTATTGAGATCAATAATCTCTAACATTACGTGCTCTCCAGTTCCAAATCACAAATAATCAGATAATAACCAATAACCAAATTACAATAACCAGATAATAACCAATGATTCAATAACCAAAATATAATACTTGTTTGGTAATTGATTATTGAAGCTTATTTGGTGTTTGGTTATTGGTGTTTGGTTATTCGAAACTTCTGACAGGCTACCGCCATTCAGGTGCATATTCATGAACCTGCTGATGGAAAATATTTATGCCGTTCAGTCGGCATAAGAAGAATGAAGAGGCGATTCCTTTAAAGAGATTCTGAAACGAGTTCAGAATGACAGTTTAAATGCATTCTCACCTAATCCTTGCGTTATCCGGGTTTACCTTTTCTCAGAGGAAAACCCCTTCATATTCTGCTCGAATAGATACCTTATATTCTCTTCCCTCTTCTTTAGAGCATCCTCTTTTTTCAGGAGCTCATATTCTCTTTTGAGCAGCTCCTCTTCTTTTCTCTTGAGTTCTGCTTCTTTTATAGCTATCAGTCTATTAGTTTCATCAAATAATCCCCCCAGCCCCCCTTTAGTAAAGGGGGGTGAGGGGGGGTTATCCCTTTTCAAAAGGGGGGTGTGGGAGGATTCGGGGGGATTATTTCCATATATGATTGCCTCAAGATTCTGTAGCCTGAGAAGAATGGATGCATCCTGTTTCAGAGGCTCTTCAGCCTTTAAGGCAGCAGCCCTTGTCTCTGGTCTCTCGTTAACAAGGTCACTCATTATCTCCCTGATAAGATCCATATCTATCGTCTTTCTTTCATCCACAAATGATGCCAGAAGAGCGAAGTCACACAGCATATTTATAAGTCTCGGTATCCCCTTGCTAAAATCATAGACCGCATCTATCACGCCGTCCTCAAATCTCACACCATCTTCATTACCTGCAACCCTGAGCCTGTGTTTTATATATGCCTCTGTCTCTTCCCTGCTGAGGGGGCTGATGTATGTGTTGATGGTTATCCTCTGTCTTAATTGCTCAAGCTCTGGCCTGCTGAGTGTGATGTTAAGTTCTGGCTGGCCTACAAGTATTATCTGAAGAAGTTTTGACTTGTCTGTCTCGAGGTTTGAAAGAAGCCTTATCTCTTCGAGTAGCTCAGGGGATAGATTCTGTGCCTCGTCTATTATAATCATAGACCTTCCGCCTTGCGCATACTGGTTTATCAGGAAATCCGTGAGCTCGCTTAATATCCGGGTCTTATCCTTGTTTCTCGTGTCAAGGCCAAAATCCTCATTTATCATTGAGATGAGCTGTTCTGATGTCACCAGTGTATTATTAATCCTTGCAAGCTTTATGTCTTCTTTGAGCGATTTAATCATGCTCCTGATGATGGTGGTCTTCCCTGTACCTATTTCACCTGTGATAAGAATAAATCCTGAATTCTCTGTGATCCCATAATTCAGGTATGTTAAGGCCCGTTTGTGACACCTGCCCATAAATAGAAATTCAGGGTCAGGTGTAAGCTGAAATGGTTTACATTTAAATCCAAAAAATGATGTGTACATAAAGAACTCCGTTCTAACGCAAAATGAAAAATGAAAACCTTCCTGACCCCTTATGAGCCTTCGGCTCACAAAGGGACACGAAAATTATCCTGTCATTCCCCGACCCCCTTGTCATTCCCCGATTTAATCGGGGAATCCAGAGGGCATGCTTGATTGGGGAATCCAGACGTTGTCCCCGCAAGAGCGGGGAACTATATATAAGGAACTGGATTCCTGTTTTCACGGGAAACCCTGGATTCTCTGGTCAAGCCAGAGAATGACATTTTCAGAGCAAATATTTGCAATTTGCAATTTACAATCTGCATTTTGCAATTGCTAAGCTGCTAAAGTGCCATTCTAACCTGGACTGCTACAACATTATTTGTGTAATCGCGAATGTCGACACTCGCATCTTCTTTAGTATGGATATAGGTCATACTAAAGGTTGCATCTCTCGTAAGCTGATAGACCACCCCTCCTGAAGCGCTATAGATTTTTCTTCTTTCTCCTTCAGGCAGAAATTTGTCTTTTTCATGTCTGCCTGAAACACTGAATGTCAGCCTAAGGTCGGGTCTATATTCAAGGCCGACAGCTCCACCAACTGCGTCATCCTTACGATCTG
>JBFMAM010000109.1:0-5923 GCA_040755805.1 Nitrospirota bacterium | reverse complement strand
AGCTGGTCACATACTCTAGATGTAGCAGTGCCGAAACAGTCAATGTTACCTTCCGCTCGCTGGATAGTTCGGATAATATCCTCCTTCTTCATATTCCCGACCTTCACGCCTTTTTCTTTGGCAATCTCTTTTATTTGTTTTAGAGTCATAATTATCCTCCTTTAATATTATTTATTAAGCCTAATAAAGAATTTTTGTCAAGTGCTTTCCATCTCCAAATCGTCAAATCAAATAACCAATCACCAGACCGAAACTACTATACCAAATCTATTTCACTATTTTCAAGCTGATGTCGGCTGCTGTTGCCGAATGGGTAAGTGCACCAACTGAGATTAAATCAACACCTGTCTCTGCAATCTCTTTTACATTTTCAAGTTTAATACCGCCTGATGCCTCAAGTATAACTCTGCCATTTGATATCTTTACAGCCTCTTTTATATCATTAATTGGCATATTGTCTAACATAACAATATCTACTCCCGCCCCTATTGCCTCTTCGAGGTCATGTAGATTTTCAACTTCTACTTCGATTCTGGAAAGGTGGTGATTCCTTTTTGCAAGTTTTACAGCCTCCTTAATGCTACCTACAGCCTCTATGTGGTTATCCTTTATAAGGATGCCATCAAAGAGGCCAAATCTGTGGTTATATCCTCCGCCTACCCTGACTGCATACTTTTCCATGAACCTCTCGCACGGAGTTGTCTTTCTTGTATCAACGATCTTTGCCTTCAGCCCCTTTATCCTATCCACATACATACTGGTGAGGGTTGCAATACCACAGAGTCTCTGCAGTATATTTAGACTTACCCTTTCACCTGAAAGAATAGCCCTGGTCTTCCCAAAAACCTCAGCGAACACATCTCCTTTTCTGACCCTGGCTCCCTCACTATGGAATGTCTTAAAAACCGCGGAGGGGTCAAGTATCCGGAAAACCTCTCTTGCAAAAGGAAGGCCAGCCAGAACAAATTTACCTTTTGCGATATAAAGCGCTCTCGATTCACTTTCTTCAGGTATCAGGAGGGATGTAGTAATATCACCAGGCCCTATATCCTCTTCAAGGGCATTCTGTATTAGATGAATCACGCTGGAAGGAATCTCCATCCTATTTCCTTCTGAATAAAGAGAGAAAACCCCATAATCCTCCAAAAGCAGCTCCTAAGGCAAGGGCAGAGCGCCAGTCAAGAAGCGTTGTCACATTTCCATCGATATTTTTAGCGAGAACAAGGAGTGCAGAGGTATCCTCTGACTTCACATCCCTTCCAGCCATAAAGCCCACAGCAGATCTGTTAACAGTTGTCTGTTCTCTTGAGATGGATATAGGAGAAAATGAAAAATTTATGGATACATTGTCAGCAGCGGTAACAGCACTTATACTCTGGTTGAGGCTTATATCGTTTCCCTTGAGAATAGCAGAGGCCCCCTGTGTAACCTCTACCCTTTCACCGTCTATACTGAGTGCCCCAACCTGCTGAAGTTCTATATGACCTCCTTCAACAGCCCTTACAGTACTCTGTTTTATATTGACAAACTCTCCCTCGATTAATTCGAAGTCACTTTCTTCAAATTCCTTTTCTTCACTACGCATTATTTCTCACCTCCTACCTCTTTAAGCCTTTTAATACTCTCCGCTATCCTCTCCTTCTTGTATATCAGCTCTTCATATTTTGCCCTTTCCTTTTTAACAACCTCTTCTGGTGCTCTATAGAGGAAGTCCTCATTAAGGAGCTTCTTATTCAAAAAAGCGATAGACTCCTCCACCTTTGCTACATCTTTCTTAAGTCTATTGATTTCTGCCTCAATATTCAAGACTCCTTTAAGAGGAACATATATCTCCATTGAATTTTTAACGGAGGTCGCAGAACCTTCTAATTTTTCAACATCCATACCTATCTCAATCTCTTCAGCCTTTGCAAGCCTTCTGAGATAATGCACATTTTCCTTCAATATCTTCTCTGCTATTTGAGAGTATGTCTTTATGGACACATTAAGTTTAAGGGATGGAGAGATGTTTAGTTCTCCCCGGATGGTCCTTATTCCTGTCACAGCCTCCATGATGTAGGACATATCTTCCTCTGCTTTATAGTCTCTTAACAGAGACTTTGGATAATCAGATACCATAATACTCTCTTTAGTCTCTAAATTTCGAATTTCGAATTTCGAATTTCGAATTTTTATCTTCTGCCATATCTCCTCAGTGACATAGGGCATAAAAGGATGGAGGAGCCTTAAGGATGTATCAAGGGTATACAGAAGACACTGCATAACATTACTTTTAGATTTTGGATCCTCGATTTCGGATTTTGCCATCTCTATATACCAGTCACAGAATTCATGCCATATAAACTGATATATATTGCTTGCTGCATCATTAAACTGATATTCTCCGAGTGCCCTGTCTACATCATCTGCAGCAGCTGCAAGCCTGCTCAGTATCCATCTGCCTGCTAAGTCGTGAGTTGTGAGTCGTGAGTCATGAGTCTGAAATGTTTTATTTATGACTCCTGACTCCTGACTCTGATGACTGATGACTGATGACTGATGACTCCCTCTATGAACCTTGCTGCATTCCAGAGCTTATTAACAAAATGCCTATATCCTTCAACCCTTTCTTCCGAAAACTTAATATCGCGGCCCTGCGCAGCAAAGGCAGCAAGAGTAAACCTGAAGGCATCTGTACCGTATCTGTCCATCATTGTCAGAGGGTCAACAACATTGCCTCTTGATTTGGACATCTTCTGGCCCTTTACGTCCCTGACGAGGGCATGGATATAAACACCTCTGAAAGGTACGTCTCCCATAAATTTTAACCCCATCATTATCATCCTTGCAACCCAGAAAAAGATTATATCAAACCCTGTCACGAGAACGCTCGTAGGATAGAAGGTCTTAAGGTCTTCTGTCTTATCAGGCCACCCAAGCGTAGAAAATGGCCAGAGGGCTGATGAAAACCATGTATCGAGGACATCCTCATCCTGAACTAATTCTCTGGAACCACAATAAGGACATATTTGTGGTACATCTCTTGACACTATGACTCCATTTTGCATTCTGCATTCTGCACTCTGCATTTTTTGGCAGTACCATACAGGTATCCTGTGCCCCCACCATATCTGACGGGATATACACCAGTCTTTAATATTTTCCATCCATGCAAAATATGTATTTTCCCATATCCCTGGTATAATATTAATCTTCCCCTCTTTGACTACCCTTATTGCATCTTCAGCGAGGGGCTTTATATTCACATACCACTGAGGTGTTAACAGAGGCTCAGTAATCGTCTTACACCTATAACAGTGGCCTACCACGTATCCGTGCCTCTCTTCCCTTTCTATAAGACCAGTTCCCTTTAAATCTTTAAGGACAAGTCTCCTGCACTCATATCTATCCAGACCTGCATACCTTTTCCCTGCATCTGCTGTCATAAGGCCATCAGCTCCAATTACGGTTATGAATTCTAACGGAGGGCTCTGCCTTTTTGCTATTGCCTCATCATTAAAATCATGGGCTGGTGTAACTTTTACTGCACCGGTACCAAAAGAAGGGTCTACTGCATCATCAGAAATAACAAGGATTTTTCTATCAGTTAGAGGCAGGTTTACAGTCTTACCTACAAATTCTTTGTATCGCCTGTCTTCCGGATTTACAGCCACAGCAGTGTCTCCGAGCATGGTCTCTGGTCTGGTGGTTGCAACAGTTATGTATCCTCTACCATTCGAGAGTGGATATTTTATGTAAATCAGCTTTCCTTCCAATTCTTCATGCTCTACCTCGAGGTCTGAAAGTGCTGTATGACAGCGAGGGCACCAGTTTATAAGCCTATTATCTCTGTATATCAGCCCTTCCTCATATAACCTTACGAAAACCTCCCTTACAGCCCTCGAAAGCCCTTCATCAAGTGTAAACCTCTCCCTCGACCAATCACATGAAGCGCCAAGCCTCTTGAGCTGGTTGATTATCTTTCCACCGTATTCAGCCTTCCATTTCCATACACGCTCTATAAAGGCATCACGGCCGAGCTTATGCCTGTCAAGCCCTTCAGATGCGAGCTGCTTTTCTACAACGTTCTGGGTTGCGATACCTGCATGGTCAGTTCCTGGTAGCCACAGGACTTTATAACCTGACATACGCTTCCAGCGTGAAAGGATATCTTGCAGGACCGCATTGAGGGCGTGACCCATGTGAAGGGAACCTGTAATATTTGGAGGTGGTATAACTATAGAATAAATATTGCCTTTGTGTTCCGGGTCTGGTTTAAAATAGTCTTTTGAGACCCAGTATTCATACCACCTTTCTTCTATACCCTTTGGATAGTAGCTCTTCTCTAAAATTCTGACCTTATCCTCTCTATCTCTTTCGAAATCATTGTCTCAGCAAGGTCAGGTATGGTCTTCCACATTACCTTTTCAACCTCCACCAACATCTCTTTCAGCATCCTCTCAACAAGGTCAGCTCCAACCTCTCCTGTTATCTTTTCGATAGAATCCTTCATCAAAGGCATCAGCGTAATGGTCATAGCTTCTTTTACATCAAGTGAGGATAATAATGGAGAGATCCTATCACTGACAGTTTTCTCAAATATCCCTTTAACAACCTCTGGTGTAACATCCCCTATTATCTTTTCGATAGAATCCTTCATCAAGGGCATCAGCGTAATGGTCATAGCTTCTTTTACATCAAGCGAGGCTAATAATGAAGATACCCTATCGCTAACGGTCTTCTCGAACATCTCCTTAAGCTCATCCTTTGATAGAAGTTCTACCTCAATAACAACCTTTTGAGCTATAGCCTTCTCAACTACAGGCGGAATAGTCTCCTTAGGTACTGCTTCAGCCGCAACTCGAGCCTGTTCAGTAATCCCCAATACTTCTTCTGTGCTAACCTCTATTGTCTCTTCCGCAGTCAAGCCCTTAACCTCGGTAATCTCTGGAATCTCTCTCATTGTCCGGGGTTCTTCTTTTACTACCATTTCCTCTACGCGAACAGCCTCGGCCTCAGCAATACCTTCGACCTTTTCTCCCTCCACCATAAACGGGGCTATAAGGGCTGCCCTTATCTTGCCTATTAACTCCTGTGATTCGAAGGGTTTGATAACAAAATCATCTGCCTTAACCTGTTTTGCAAGCTCTTTATCAATCGGCTCAAAAGCGCCTGCAAGGAGTATTACCGGCATACCACGCATGGAAGGGTCCTGCTTTATCTTTTCACAGAGCTGGTAGCCATTAATTTTTGGCATCTCTATATCAGCAAGGACTATATCAGGCTTAAAAGAAGGAATAACAGATAGCGCTTCTGCACCGTTATTAGTTGCCTTGATTTCAAACCCCTCATCTGCAAGTATAAGTTCTACGACCTTTTGTATGGTAATACTATCGTCTGCAAGAAGTAATCTATGAGCCATGGTTCACCTCCTAAGATATCTTTTTGGAAGATTTTATTGTTAAGGTACTGAAAAAGTCAAGGGTTAGGTCAAGGCATAAGCCTATGCGGCCATCTCCTTCCTTGCCTCTTCCTTCCTTTTTCTATAGGTAAGAGAGGAACGGCCGGTGAGGGATTTATTAAGGAAACGGTCACAACTTGTCAGGCAGAGGACGATGAATATCCTGAGTTTCAAGAATCTTGGTGTTCATATGTCAAGCAATGAGATCAAGAGATTACTATTCGTTTGCCTCTTGACAAAGGGCCTTTTAATGGGTGACCCCATTTTTATTTCTACAGGGAATATCTCAATCTTCATTATCGAGGTTTCAATCCCGCGAACGGTCTACATCTTTTCAAAGACCAGTATCCCACAGAATATAAGAGGTGCCAAGTCGAGCAATTCGGCTTGTTTCAATCCCGCGAACGGTCTACATCTTTTCAAAGACCCCGAACTCAAAGAAAATCTCGAACGAGAAATTAAAAGCCTTTTTTCAATCCCGCG
>JBFMAM010000108.1:0-5944 GCA_040755805.1 Nitrospirota bacterium | reverse complement strand
GTTTTCTCTTCCTTGAGAATTTCCAGTACAACCTTGGCTTTGAACTCCCCAGAATATGATTTTCTCACGGCAACGATCCACCTTAAATAAAGCTGTTTTTTTGTCTAGTTTTCTTTATCCATTATAAGTTGAAGTAGGTGATAATCCTTATTATAATCCCACAAAGGGCTATTTTAGAGTTAATACAGCAACTGCTCTTAGTGATGGATCCGTTTTCTTTGGGGATGTACAAGGGAATGTCTTTAAATGGACATCTACTGGTGGCATAGAACCGGTTGGAGTAAGCCCTTATTATGCTCCTGCTACAGTAAATAATATATATTCTTCAGGAACTCCAGGGGATGGGTCAGTAATATTTGGCGAAGCGAAAAGCCATGCTTTCCGTTGGACAGCTACAGATGGAATACAACCATTAGGATTAAACCCGAACGGCAACTATGATTTTAAATCTACAGCTGCTCCAGGAGACGGATCATTACTATTAGGTGATGAGTTCGGGAATATTGTTAGATGGACTTTGACTTCAGGATTAGAGCAAATCGGTACAAATCCTTACGGTACCGGATGGAATTATGGATTATACTCAGCCATAGCCCCAGGTGATGGGTCTATTTTATTTGGTGATGCAGAGGGCCGAATAATACGTTGGACACCTTCTGAGGGGGCACAAAAAGTAGGGGTAGTGCCAGAGGCTGGCAGCAACCCAATTTCAAGTGCTGCAGCTACACCTGATGGTACGGTTATTTTTGGTTCCTTCTATGGTATCTTAAGTAAATGGACTGCAGCAGAGGGTCTAACAAAAGTTGGCACTACAGGTACCTATGCTTTTTCCGCAGCAGCATTAGACAATGGAACGATATTCGTGTGTGGCGGCGGTCATATTTATCAACTTACACCTGTTCTTTTATCAATAACACCTTCTAGCGCTACCATTCCTATTGGAAGTACCCAAGCTTATAACCTGCTTGCTACTCTGCCTGATAGCTCAACACAAGAGTTAACTGATGACACCAATACTACGTGGAGTATTTTAGATTCATCGATTGCAAGTATTAATAAAGGCTTAGTAACGGGTAATTCTGCTGGTACAACAGATATAATCGCTTCATATGGGGGCGGCTCTGTGCAGGCCTCCGTTTCGGTAAACTCACCGATAATTTCAGTTACAGGGGTATCGTTAGATAAGCATACCTTAAGTCTTATTGAAGGAGGATCTAGCGATACCCTTGTAGCCACTGTCTCACCTTCAAATGCCACAGATAAGTCGATTACTTGGAGTACGGACAACCCGGGCGTAGCAACTGTAGTCAATGGTGTGGTTACTCCAGGGGCTGTTGGTACCGCAATTATAACAGTAACAACGAATGATGGTGGTTTTACTGACAGTTGTACTGTTAGCGTTAATGCAGCACCACCATTGGTTACTTTAACCGGTATACAAATCCAACCTAATACGGCCGATGTTGAAGTGTTCGACACTTATCAATACCATGCAATAGCTCAATATACAGATGGTTCAACCGCAGACGTTTCAAACATGGCATCATGGAATATCTCTGATCCTATAATAGCAAGCGTAGATGGGACCGGCCTGGTAACAGGTTTAACTGTAGGTAGTACTTCCGTAATTGCAAGTTATGGCGGGTTTAACTATGCCGCAGGTGTAGAGGTTAAGTCATCAGCTCCACCGACACCAACGGTGACTGGACTTACAATCACCCCAGACATCTCAACTATAAATGCAGGACAGACAAATCAATTTAACGCAGATCTTCAATATAGCGATGGAAGCACCTTAGATGTAACTAACACGGCGAATTGGTCTACAACTGATGGAACTATTATTAATGGCTTAGTCAGTGGCACCTCACCTGGCACGGCGACTATTACAGCCGAAAGTAATGGACAGATAGCAACAGCAACTCTTATCACCAATACGGTAGTGGTGCCTCCTGGTCCGATAAGTTTAGAAATATTGCCGGCAACGGCAAGCGTTAAAGTTGGTTCATCTGTAACTTTTACTGCGAATGTTACAATGAGTGATGGTTCAACTCAAAATGTAATTGCTACCTGGTCAGTCAACGATCCTGCTCTGGCCAGCATCGGTGATGATGGTAAGGTGATAGGATTAAGAACTGGGAACGTAATAATAACGGCAACATTTTCTGGATTAACTGCAAATGCGACCCTTACTATCACGTCTTCTCCGGCCGGTGGAGGAGGTGGTGGTTCAAGCATCCCCACACCGACGGTTAGTAATGAGC
The DNA here is from genome assembly GCA_040755805.1 of Nitrospirota bacterium. Classification (GTDB taxonomy): domain Bacteria; phylum Nitrospirota; class Thermodesulfovibrionia; order Thermodesulfovibrionales; family SM23-35; genus JBFMAM01. The sequence continues at coordinate 3,680 of JBFMAM010000108.1, read as the reverse complement.
CGCCACCGGTGAAAGAAATAACCAGTGATTTGTTTTTGGCCCGATTCCCTGGTTCAATGCCAGTAGTTAAAGAAGCAACCAAAGTAAGCTTTTCCGAAAATACCTTTACTGTAAAAGTATCTGATCCGGAGAAATTGCAAGAAGCAAGGGAAAATGGCTTAACAGAGAGGGTTTATTATTGGAATAAGGAAAAAGGTAAATGGGTTGCCCTGGCCTCCTACCCTACTCTAAGTGGGGAAGTAAAGGCTATTAATGACGGTAGTATTAAAGATAATGTATGGGTATCAATATTTGCCGTCAAACAACCTAATTTTGTGGATATTAAACAAAACGAATGGTATGAACCAGTAATCAATAGAATGAACGGTTTAGCTCTACTCGAAGGATATCCAGTAGACACGAAAAATCCGAGCATGAATAGGGAATCAAAACCTCAGTCAGTAATGACTAAAGCAGAATTTGTAACCGTTGTAAGTAGGGTACTCGGCAATTTGCCAGAGGGCGAAATAAAGCTCTACGATGTACTCCAACCCATAACAAATGAGCAAATTGATAGTGTTATAGCGCAAAACTTCAGAGATCAGATTCCAGAGTGGGCAAAACAGCCGGTAGCCACTGCTGTAAAAAATGGGCTGATAAAACCCGGGGTATTTGAAGGTAACAAACCCATTAGTAGGATTGAAGCTGCCATGATTTTGAATGAGGCTTACAAATTAGCTAACCTCAAAGTAGAACAGGCAACCTCTAAAGTGGCATTTAAGGATGCAGACCAAGTTCCTGAGTGGGCTATAGAGGCTGTTAATAGAGGTATCCTTGGTGGTTATGATGATGAGACGCTAAAGCCTCATAAGGAATTAACTAGAGCTGAATCTCTTTCTCTTATCCTTAGACTACTACAAAAAAACGGCTGGTAAAAAAGAACAGGGCCCGGGCTTAAAATCCGGGCCTCAATTAATTGAAAATGGAGGCTAACGATGTATGATGCATATTAAGAAATATATTGCATATATTGTGATTTGCAGTTTTATGATACTAACAAGCCTGGCCAGTGCAGAAGAAAGTGTGGTAGATACTGTATATAACTTACCAGGAGAAGGAATTAACCTTAACCTGAGTAAAGAACAAAATCCGGAACCAGGAGCAGAGGCACAACTAGAAACCCAGGCGCCGGTGGAAGAACAACTCATTGTCGAACAGGCCAATGAGGAAGGAACACCTACAGTTATTGAGGAAGTATATCAAGAACCGGTACCTTCAGTTATCGAAGTACAACCCAAAGTTACAGAGCATACATTTATACCCTCGTTCAGAGGAGAAGAGGAGTTCTATTTACCTGAAAGTGGGGAAGGGGAAGTAAATCTTGTAGGTATTAACGGAGTTCCAGAAACCCTAGAAATGATTATTATAGCCAATGATATAGAAGTAGCTCAAATACAGGGTGGCACTATACAGTACTGTAAACCATTTAAAGCAACGGGTTCCATTAAGATTAGAACTAAATTATGTGGGTATGGTAGCCTAGATAATATTCGACTGCTGTTTACACATACCGGTTTATAAATAAAAAAGAGTAGGGAAATAAGACTCCCTACTCTTTTTTATTTAGCTGAATAATTTGCTTTCATTTTCATAAGTTTACTTCGAATTGTCACTAAACCCACAAGTTCTTTTAACGTATCCCCTATGTCAACTTGAATGTCAACTAATAGGTTTTCAATTTCTTGTACTTTAGCTACTTTTCTACTTTTTTTACTTTTATAGTCTTCTAAAGATACAATTCTTCCCATATGTAACAGGCTACTCCCGGCAAAAAAAGCAGCCCTTCACCATCCTTTCTAAAATATATTAAAAAGGCGATAAAGACCGCTTTACCGGTGCGGCCTATAAAATTTTGAGATCAAAATGAACGAAGCCTTGGGCCTCGTTATCAATTGAATCAGAGGTTCAAAACCTCTTCAATTCAATGTATTGGCATTTGCCAACTAATAACGACGCCTAAGGCCTCGCTGCTACCTTTTCACAAAGGTTGTTAATTTATGACAATTATAGATAAGAGTTATCGTGATGTCAATATAAAATCTTAAGATCAATAGCCAGAAAATTTGAAACCTCAAGGGCAAGTGCCCCTATTTTTTCTTTTGATCACTTTTATTTTGACTACTTTTAATTATCTCAGATAAATGCTTAGCTGCTTTTTTGATATCGTAATCATCTCTGTCACGTTCTCTGCACTTGTATATCTCAGAATTATCAATCATTCTCAACATAAAATTCACCTCAAGTGGTAGTCTATCCTTAGGTTTATATGTATACACACCTACATGCCTTGATTAAGTAAAATAAAGTTGCATACTTCCGGAGGATCCGGCACCGGTACCAGGGGCATGGGGTAGCTCATGGGCCTGCCGGGGTACCGGCCAGAGCGTTGTTTCATGCAGCTGGTGGCTGGCCAGGCCATGGGAGGCATCCAGGATCCTGCCGGTGGCAGTGACCTGGTGCAGTACCTAACTTTATTTTCTAGTATCCAACTTTATTTTTTTAGTAGCAAACTTTATTTTATTGAGACACCAGTCCCATATATTATTTTTCTTTCTTTTGACTACTTGGCCTACTACCCTCAGATGGTTTTTTGTCATAATTACTTACATGTGATTCCAATACTCTTATTTCTTGCTCTTTCTTTTTATCCCCCATTTTGATCACCCTTCTTACCAAAGCTGTTATAAGATAGCTGTTTTGTTATTCCTTCTTTTTTTCATTCTTTTGATTGCTTGGCCGCGTATGCTCCGGTGGGGGTTCGTGCTTGGAAACGTAAGTTTCAATTAAGCGAATATTCTTTTCCTTTTTCTTGTTATCAGTCATGATTACACCACCTATTAGCCGGGTATTATTCTATAAACTTTAATTTTCCCATTTTCGCAGCGCTCAGATGGGTTACTCTCACATTCATTCCTATTGCGGCATTCAGAACACGTCTTTCTAAGATTCTCTTTGATTTTTTTCCAATCAAATCCGTCGTTAAATTCCCGTACCGGAGGATGTTCAAGTGTTGCTGCTATTAATTCACCGGTCTTTTTCCAAGAAGCTTCTCTAATATCCGCCTCTGTTTGTTTTGCTGGAATACCAAGACTTACGCAACTGTCACAGTAAAAACCAAGAATTCTTCCCTCTGCACTTATACGAATTGTACCTAGAAATAGCTGACTTGGTGGAAGCAAACCGCAACCTAAACATTCATCCTTAAAAATAACGGTCACCCCCTAATTAACCATTTTTATCCTCTGATCCATAAATCCTTTTAAATAAGATTTCCCTATTTTGTATGAGATAGGTTTCTAAATCCTCAGGAGTTGGAAATAGTCTCCGTAGCTGAGGGCCTACTGTCGTAATAATCGATTCTATACTTGGAGTTTTTAAAAATGATGGTCGAGTGGTGTCATCCGGTGCGGGAGGGTTTCTTTTCACATACGTGTCAATAATCCTTCTAGTTTTAGTCATTCTTAAATCACTTCCTTTGGGTTGACTGACGCATATCGCCCACACTAACAACCATATGAATATTTCGGTGCGCGAGTGCACGTTAACCGTTTGACGTTGTGCACACCTTCCGCTGATATTGGGCATAGGTTTCGTTACAACTGATCACGGTAGCTAGAGGATAGTATCTTAATTTGGAATCC
>JBFMAM010000107.1:0-5953 GCA_040755805.1 Nitrospirota bacterium | reverse complement strand
ATTGAGTCTAAAATGTCTTTCACTTTTTCCATAATTCACCTTTCTTTAAGATTTTCCCAGATTTAGAAGTCATAAATGCTGTTATTACAAAGCCATCACTTTCTTGCTACCAACCTTCCCGGCCGAACCTCAAAGACTTTTTAAGAATCTTTGCCTTATCGGGCTCTACCATGCCTGTTTTGACAAAGTGTTTATTAAAGAGGGATATAACACCGCTATGCTTCGATGAATCAGTTCATACCTTTATTTTGCTTAAAACAATTTCTTTCACTTTCAAGGCTATTTCATAAGCCCCTTTAGCCTCTTCCAATGAAGGCTCATAAAATAGATCTGGATACCTGACCTCGACACCATAGCGGCTTATTTCATGGAATTCGTCTTCAAAATCATCGAGTTCAGCGATATGTTCAGAAATTGCTGTTAAAAGATTGACGAGATCATGTGTTTTGGTCACAGGCTTTCCAAAATAAATTAATGCTCCCTTTATGTATTTTTCTATAGCCTGCTGGGCATGAAAACAGATTGTATCTGTAGGAGGGTCTTCGCTGTTGAGATTATTCTCTATTGTCTTGATGTCACTATCAGCCTTTTTGAACCAGAGTCTTACAACATAGAGTTTTTCCTCATCCATAAATCACTTTTCCATGATGAAAGGCTTCATGCAGTATCGTCCCCGGTATATCCTTAAATCTTTCAGCCTCTTTTTTTGTAAATGCAAAAATATCAAGTGAAAAGTCCCTTTTTGGGAAAAGCTTACTTAAAAAAAGATTTCTCTTATGAGGATTCAGGTTGGAATTCCATATGACAACAAAATCAATATCACTTTCTTCTGTTGCCTCACCGGTTGCATAGGAACCAAAGAGGATGACCTTTTCAGGATGAACAGTATCCACGATCTTCTGTTTTATCTCTTCAATCCTGTCTATTTTAAGCATTATACCTCTCTCGTTTTAAATTATATCACACACTATCCGCTACCTGTTGGTGCTCTGAGGATACGTATTTCCCCCTCACCCCTTCGACTTCGCTCAGGGCAAGCCTAACCCTCTCGTCCATGAGTCGCAATGCGACGATGTGCGAAAGGGTTTTATAGATGTCTAAGTATCATTTTCTAAGCTCTCTCTTATCAATCCTCTTGCTATCTCTTTGAAAAAAGCAGCCATTCCCTCACCATCACAGGATTTTCTCATGGCAAGCAATTCTACTTCTTTCGGGCATTCCAGGAACCGTCCTTCGAGAATGTATATTAGACCCTTTATGCCAAATTTTTGTTCAGCCTTGTTGATAGCATTATCTATAGAAAATGCAGGGTTTTCTTTCAGGATGAAATAGATATCCACAAAATCCTTAATATCTCTCCTGTCCGCGAGTGCAAAAAGTTTGTTAGCCAGAATATCTCTCATGCTGTCAATGTTGATACCTTCGACAATCGTAAACTGATCGATTCTTTTAAAAGGATATTTTGTAAACTCCACCCTAAAATCTTCACCGTCTCCATAATGAATGAGGAATATTTTTCTGTCAAATTTCCTTTCAAGTCTTAAATCCCTTATATCGGGAATGGATTGCAAAAAACTTAAAACAGCTTCTATCTCAACATTTTCCTCGGTGAAGAAATCAACATCTTCTGATAGGCGATGTTGGAGGTAAAAGGCGGAAAGAGCCGTACCCCCTGTCATATAGAATTGTGAAGCCTGCGGCCATTCTGCAAACTTTTCAAGGAGAATCTTTTGTTTTTCAGTTAAAATAGGGTTATCCCTTATGTTCCCCGTCTTTCTCATCCCACGCCCTCTTATACTCCTTTATCAGAAGCCTCGTTGTTTCATCTATTTTGAGATTCTCCATATTCTCATATAGTGCCTGTACTGTCTCTTTATCTCTGCCATACATGGGGAAAAAGTCAGCGATCCTCTGAAGTCTCCAGAGAAAATCCACCGGAGCCTCTTTATAATCCCAGAGAAGCTGTTTTGGTAGCTGAATCATTCGGTTATCCAATCTTTTACCTAAAGGTATGGTACTGATTTTATTATACTTTTAGGTTTGCCAAAAGTGTCCTGAAATTATTAAACTCTAAAAGCTTTCTGTATATCTCCTCTTTGTCTTTAGACATTCTTATAATCTGTCGGACAAAATATCAAGGTCAGACTCATCAGGACTATCTTACCAGATGCCCGCGAACCGAAAAGATAGGCTGCGGTTTTCATCACAAACCATTATATCACAATCTCTCATTCAATCCTGTACCACCCATTCCCAAAGACTGCATCCTCCCCTACATGGACATATTCACCGAGCACAATCAATGGTAGAAACTCTCTTAAATCTCCTTCAAAGGTAATCTTGCCGATAAACCCGCTCTGGTCGTGCAGGATGGGCTGGGTTCTGCTCTTACGTTTGATATCAAGCCATCTGAGATTCACATTCCTTGTCTTTACTGCCGCTGCTCTTTCTGCGATGCCCTTGCACAGCTAACCCCTTTATCCATCGAGCAAACGAGCCTTCTTAGTGACGAGCCGAATGCTCCTCTCAGGATGCTGCCTTTATTGAATGCTGGCATATGTATTGTGCTTTCAGGAATAAGGGTGAACCTGTAATGAGAGAGTCTGAAGGCTTTGAGCATAGCTTTAAAATTATACATCAGCGATTAAATAAAAATAAGAGGAGGGAGAAGAATGCGGGTGTTAATTTTATTTGACAGACATTTACTAATGTGATAGTCTAAATTTTAGAAATCAAAAATAAAGGAGGGATTATCTATGCCTTGCAAACCAGAACACAAACTACCTAGCACTAAAAAGACTGCTAAAAAATCAACTGCTAAAAAGACAAAGAAGTAGAGGCTACTTCTTTATACCCTCTCGGGCAATCGCAATCTTGCCTGTCCTGACAAACTCCTTAATGCCCATCGGCTTGAGGAGTTCAAGGAGTGCTTCTATTTTCTTTTCGTCACCTGTAACCTCTATTGTATAAGTCTTCTGACTCGAATCCACAATCCTCCCTCTGAATATCTCTGCAAGCCTGAGAACCTCTGCCTTGTCTTCCCCCTTGGGTGCAACCTTTATCAGTACCATTTCACGCTCAACATGGTCGAGTTCTGTCATGTCAACCACTTTTATAACATCTATAAGCTTGTTGAGCTGCTTTGTTATCTGTTCTATTATCTGGTCATCCCCGCTTGTAACTATGGTCATAATTGATATCTGTGGGTCTATCGTCTCTCCGACAGAAAGGCTCTCAATGTTATAACCCCTGCCGCTAAAGAGACCTGAAATTCTTGAAAGCACTCCGAATTTGTTCTCAACCAAAAGCGATATAGTATGTCTCATTCGAGTTCCTCTAACAAACGAAAAATTTAAAGATAAAAATGCAAAATTTCAATTCAAAATTCAATTTTTTTAATTTTACTATGCAATTTTTAATTTTATTTTGAACTTTATTTAATTGCCTTTAACCTTTTTTCAGGCTTCTTTTCGACTTCCTCAAATAACATCTGGTCTATTGCTGCACCTGCAGGCACCATTGGATAGACCTTTTCTTTCCAGTCAACGATGAAGTCCATGAAAACCGTCCTTTTTGTCTTGAATGCCTCTTTCAACACGGGCTCGACCTCTTCAGGTTTTGTTGCCCTGAAGCCTACAGCACCATATGACTCTGCTACCTTAACAAAATCAGGGACAACATCGAGATGACTATACGAATACCTTTCATTAAAAAAGAGCTCCTGCCACTGCCTGACCATGCCGAGATAATGGTTGTTAAGTATAGCGACTTTAACAGGCAGCTTATTGATAACAGCGGTTGCAAGCTCCTGTATATTCATCTGGATACTACCATCACCTGCTATATCAATCACGAGTTTATTCGGATGTGCAAGCTGTGCACCGATTGCAGCAGGAAAACCATAACCCATCGTCCCGAGTCCTCCTGATGTCAGGAGGGTTCTTGGTTTATCGAATTTATAGAACTGGGCTGTCCACATCTGGTTCTGACCTACCTCGGTTGTAATGATTGCATCTCCTTTTGTGAGTTCATAAATCTTTTCAACAACAAACTGGGGTTTTATCACCTCGTTGCTGTAAGTATATGCCAATGGCCTTTCCTGTTTCCATGCATCTACCTGCTTCAACCATGCCTTGCGAACCTCTGCCCACTGTTCTTTCACACCTTCTTTCAGAATCTTGTTTAAGACTGTAAGAACCCTTTTTACATCGCCGACTATAGGAATATCCACTCGCACATTTTTCCTGATCGATGTCGGATCAATATCTATATGGATTATCTTTGCATGTGATGCAAAGGCCTCAATCTTGCCTGTCACCCTGTCATCAAATCGCATCCCGATAGCAACGATCAAGTCTGAATCCTGCACTGCCTTATTTGCATAATAAGTTCCGTGCATACCAAGCATGCCGAGAGCGAGGGTATGTGTTCCTGGAAATGAACCGAGGCCCATCAGGGTCATCGTCACAGGGATTTCTGTATACTCAGCAAGTTCTCTAAGCTCTTTTGAACCACCAGAGAGTATCACACCACCGCCAGCAATAATAACCGCCTTCTTTGACTTTGCAATCAGGTGAGCCGCCTGTGTAATCATCCACTCGTTACCCTCATAAGTTGGGTTATAGCTCCTGATCTTTACTTCTGGCCATATGAACTCTGTCTTTGATGCTGTCACATCCCTTGGAAGGTCTATCAGCACAGGACCAGGCCGGCCTGACATAGCAATATAGAATGCCTCTTTTATAGTCCTCGCCAGGTCGGTTACATCCTTTACGAGGTAATTATATTTTGTGCATGGTCTTGATATTCCAACTATATCAGCCTCCTGAAATGCATCATTGCCTATAAGGGGTGTTGGCACCTGGCCAGAAAAAACAATTACAGGTACAGAGTCCATAAATGCGGTAGCAACCCCTGTTACTGTATTTGTTGCACCTGGACCAGAGGTTACAAGCGCAACTCCGGGTTTGCCCGTTGACCTCGCATAGCCATCTGCTGCATGGACTGCGCCCTGCTCATGTCGGGTAAGTATAAGCTGGATATCCTTGTTGTCGTAGAGAAGGTCAAAGATACCAAGGACAACACCCCCGGGATAACCGAAGATATGTCTTATACCTTCTCTCTTAAGACACTCTAAAAGGATTTCAGCACCTGTTATTTTCATAAAACGTTTTTTTACTCCTGTAATTTATATATTAATCCCCCCTTCCCCCCTTTAGTAAAGGGGGGTGAGGGGGGATTTTTTTCATTTTAACATAATTGCGCCCTTACTTGCAGAACTAACCATCCTCGCATACCTCGACAGATATCCCTTCTTTATCTTAGGCTCTGGGGGCTTCCATTTATTCAACCTCTCTTTAATCTCCTTATCCGAAAGTACCAGGTCGATCCTCCTCTTAGGTATATCTATCTTTATCCTGTCACCATTGTTAATTATCGCTATAGGCCCTCCTTCCGTTGCCTCAGGAGATATATGGCCTATGCATGGCCCCCTCGTACCTCCTGAAAACCTTCCATCTGTAATTAAGGCGACTGACTCACTGAGACCCATCCCGACAATCGTAGCTGTTGGAGATAACATCTCTCTCATGCCTGGGCCGCCCTTTGGTCCTTCATATCTTATAACGATAACATCTCCGCGGTTTAAATCCCCTGCGAGGATTGCCTTCATGGCATCCTCTTCTGAATCAAACACCCTCGCTATACCCTCAAATTTCATCATATCCTTACTAATAGCAGACTGTTTAACAACTGCACCATCTGGTGCAAGGTTACCACGGAGTATTGCGATGCCACCCTCTTTGTGATAGGCCTTATTGAGTGGCCTTATAACATCCTCATCTGTAATCTCCGCCGAGTCCGCTATCGAATGTATGCCCTTACCACTTACAGTAATATTATCATTAATCTTGTGTCTAAGCCTCTTAAGGACACCCGGTATACCTCCTGCATA
>JBFMAM010000106.1:0-5988 GCA_040755805.1 Nitrospirota bacterium | reverse complement strand
AAGTGGTTTTACACTTATATTTGATTTCTTTTTTTCTTATAGCCATTTTAGGTTGCAGGCCTTCAACCAAAGAGGGGGTAGTTGTTACTATTGCTGGCTCAACCTCTATTCAGCCTTTTGCCGAGACATTGGCCGAGATTTATATGGAGCACCATCGGGGGGTAATCATTAATGTTCAAGGAGGAGGATCTACTTCTGGCATCAGGTCAGTGATAGGGGGAGCGGCTGATATTGGTTCATGTTCTCGCGAGCTAAGGAAAGAGGAGAAAGATCTAAAAGAAATCGTCATCGCCTGGGACGGCGTGGCCATTATAGTCCATCCAGAGAATAAGGTTCAAGACCTGAGCCTCAGCCAGTTAAGAAATATCTTTGCTGGTAGAATTAGATATTGGTCTGAACTGGGATGGATACATAAACCTATACATTTCGTCACCCGGGAGGAGGGTTCAGGGACCAGAAATGCCTTTGAAGAGATGGTCATGCACGATGTCCCTATCTCTGATGAAGCCTTAGTCGAAGATTCAAATGGTTCTGTGAGGGAAATCGTAGCTCATGATCCTTATGCTATTGGATACATCTCTTATGGCATTGTAGACAAAAGGGTTAAGACTTTGCGGATTGATGGAATAGAACCTAATCTGCGGGCGATCAAGGAGAAAAGATACAAACTTACCCGTCCCTTTCTCTTTGTAACCAGAGTGGCTCCCCAGGGGTTAGCCAGGGATTTTATAGAATTTATCTTAAGCCCTGAAGGACAGAAAATATTAGAAAAAGAAGGATTGGTTGGTATTCGTTGAGGGAGAAGTTAATTGAAAAGATATTGATGCTTTTAGCTTTCTCGGCTATTGGAGCCCTACTCTTGATGGCCATCTTTATTTTTAAAGAGGGTCTGCCCATTATAATTAAGGTTGGGATAAAGGATTTTCTTTTTAGTACCCACTGGGCTCCTACCAAGGATTATTTTGGGATCTTTTCCATGATTGTATCTTCCCTGTTTGTGACAACAGGGGCTCTTATTATAGGTGTTCCTTTGGCCTTAGCCTGTGCCATCACTCTGGCAGAGTTCGCTCCACCGCGACTAATGAGCATCTTAAAACCAACTATCGAGCTTCTGGCTGGAATCCCTTCTGTTGTTTATGGCTTTTTGGGGGTCGTTCTTTTAGTCCCATTAATCAGAGATTACTTAGGAGGGCCTGGGCTTTCGCTTCTGGCTGCCTCGATCATATTGGCCATTATGATCTTACCCACCATCACCAGCATCTCCATTGATGCTATCCAGGCGGTTCCTTATAGTTATAAGGAAGGTTCCCTTGCCTTAGGGGCCACTCACTGGCAGACCATCCGCATGGTTATTTTAAAAGCAGCCCGTTCGGGGATTATCACTGCTGTTATGCTTGGAATGGCCCGGGCAATCGGGGAGACCATGGCAGTTATCATGGTGGCTGGCAATGCCCTGAAGCTTCCCATCTCTCCCTTGGACCCGGTGCGGACTTTAACAAGTAACATAGCCTTAGAAATGGGATACGCAGCAGGTGATCATCGGGCAGCCCTCTTTGCCACAGGCATTGTCTTATTCGTTTTTATTATGATCTTTAATGTATCGGCCAATATTATCACAAAGAGATGGCGACGAGAATAAACCCTGTCCTTTTACAGCGCATAGTAAAGGCACAGCTCTGGAGCCTTACCGGTTTCATCATAGGGATATTGCTTTTTATTATCTGCTTTATCTCCATCAAAGGGTTACCACAGCTCACCCCGGAGTTTCTAACTTCAAACCCAGTGGATATGGGCCGTTCCGGTGGAATCTTCTCTACCATCCTGTGTACCTTATACCTTATCTTTGTATCGCTCATGATCGCAGTACCCTTGGGGGTTGGTGCGGCCATCTATCTTACCGAATATACCAGAGAGAGCAGAGTTACCTACATCATCCGTTTTGGAACTGAGTGTTTGGCCGGTATTCCCTCCATTATCCTAGGTTTATTTGGGTTTGCCTTCTTTGTGATGGCTCTTCGCTTTGGGTGGTCTATCCTATCTGGAGGGATGACCATGTCTATTATGCTTTTGCCAACGATCATTCGGACTAGCGAGGAGTCTATTAAGGCGGTACCTTATGAACTTAGGGAAGTAAGTTTTTCCTTAGGAGTAACCAGATGGCAGACCGTGACCAGGGTGGTCTTACCCAGTGCCCTCCCGGGAATTGTTACCGGGATAGTCTTAGGCGTTGCCAGATGTATTGAGGAAACAGCTGTAGTTATCTTTACAGTTGGCTCTTCGCTCAGGCTTCCAGGATCATTTTTCGATTCCGGGAGAACAATGGCTGTCCATTTTTATATTCTGGCCAGGGAGGGTATATCTATGCCCAATGCCTATGGGACAGCAGCTATTCTGATCCTTTCTATTCTTTTTATCAACCTCGTTGCTTACTATCTCATGCGACGATTTCTTAAAAAATATGCTATCGTATTATAGGTGAGTCATGTCAGTAAAAATTGATGTCAGAAACCTGAGCTTCTCTTATAACCGGCAAAATGTACTGGCATCTGTTAATTTGAAGGTTGAAACCAATAGCATCCTGGGGATTATGGGGCCTGCTAAGAGTGGCAAGACAACGCTCCTGAGGATTTTTAACCGCTTGTGTGATCTTATCCCAAATATTCGCATTGAGGGAGAGGTTTTCCTTGATGGGGAGAACATTTTGCACCCTGACCTAAACGTGGATAAATTGAGAAGAAGGGTAGGAATGGTATTTGCTAAACCTGTACCCTTGCCGCGTTCCATATTCGAAAATCTGGCCTATGGTCCCAAGCTTCATGGTATTAAAGACAAAAAAAGGTTGGAGGAGTTAGTAGAGAGAAGCCTGAGATTAGCCATTCTATGGGATGAAGTTAAAGATCGACTTCATGAGTCAGCCCTGAAACTATCCGGGGGGCAGCAGCAGCGACTGTGTATCGCTAGAACACTGGCTATGGAACCAGAAGTTATCCTTTTAGACGAACCCACCTATGGGCTTGATCCTATATCCACATTAAAGATAGAAGAAGCCTTGCGGAGATTGAAAGAAAGCTATACCATTGTTCTGGTGAGTAACAATACCTGGCAGGTGGCCAGAATCTCAGACAATGTAGCCTTCCTTCTCATGGGTGAGCTTGTGGAATATGGTAGCGCACATGAAATCTTTACCGTCCCCAAAGATAAGCGCACCAATGACTATATATCAGGAAGATTCGGATAATTCGGAGATTGTCCTTGAGTAAGATTACCATGGAGGATCTAAATTTTTTTTATGGCAACTTCCATGCATTAAAAAACGTCAACATATCCATAGAAGAAAAGAAAATCACCGCCTTAATCGGACCTTCGGGATGTGGGAAGTCAACCCTTCTGAGGTGTCTGAACCGAATGAATGACCTCATTGAAGGCGTAAGCATTACCGGGAGGGTGCTGATTAATGGAAGGGATATTTACAGCCGGGACATCAATCTCATCCAGCTAAGAAAAGAAGTGGGCATGGTTTTCCAGAAGCCAAATCCCTTTCCGCTTTCTGTCTATGACAATGTAGCTTATGGCCCAAGGGTTCACGGCTTATTTAAGACACCGAAAGATACCCTCGAAGCTATGGTAGCCAAATCACTTTCCGCTGTTGGCCTCTGGGAAGAACTGAAAGATAGGCTTGATAGATCAGCCCTCAATTTGACCCTGGAGCAGCAACAGCGCCTCTGTATTGCAAGGCTTCTGGCTGTAGAGCCAACCATCCTGCTTATGGATGAACCCTGTTCAGCCCTGGACCCCCTTGCTACCCTGAAGATTGAAGAACTTTTTTTAGATTTGAAAGAGAGGTATACAATCGTTATTGTCACCCACAACATGCAACAGGCAGCAAGGGTATCAGAATATACAGGATTTTTCCTTTTAGGAGAACTTATAGAGTTCGGAGACACAAATAAAATATTTGTTAATCCTCAGAACAAAATGACCGAGGAATATATTACAGGAAGGTTTGGATAATGGCTATCTTCGAGGAGGAGCTAAGCTCATTAAAAGAAAAGGTTCTGAAACTTGGCTCCATGATCGAAACGGCTATACGGGACTCTGTGAAATCCCTTATAGAGAGGAATAGTGATCTTGCGAGAGAGGTCATTGAGAAAGACCACCAGATCAATGCCCTCGAGGTAAAGATAGACGAAGAATGCATAAGACTCATTGCCCTAAGGCAACCCGTGGCGGAAAACCTGAGATTTATAACAACTGCCATGAAGATAACGACAGACCTCGAGAGAATGGGAGATCTTGCCGTCAATATTGCTGAAAGGGCAATAGAGCTTAACGAAGAGCCTCTATTGAAGCCTTATATTAATATTCCTAAGATGGCCGAGATTGCACAGGGAATGGTAAGAGAGTCTATCGATTCCTTTGTAGTAGGATGTACAAAACTGCCCTATGAAGTTATAAAAAGGGATGATGAGGTGGATGTTCTTACGGTAAAAAACTTCAATGAGCTTGTTGCCCTTATGATTCATGACCCAAAGATTATTACCATAGCGGTGAAGAGAACTTACGTTGCAAAATACCTCGAAAGGATTGCAGACCATGCAACGAATATTGCCGAGATGGTCATCTATATGTGCAAGGGGAAGATAATCAGACACATGGAAGTTACAGAAGGAGAATAAGGGAGAAAATTCTAAATACGAAGTCCTAAATCCTAAACAATGTCATCCTTCGACAGGCTCAGGATGAACATGTCAAAACATGGTGAGCCTTCCGCGTGAGCTCAGTCGAACGCTTGTCGAACCATGAATTTGTTTAGAATTTAGATATTAGGATTTCGGATTTTTAACAGTGAGGTTTTGTAGTGGCTATATTTGATGAGGAGCTGGAAGCATTAAGAGAAAGGATTTTGAAACTTGGCTCAATGGTCGAGACGGCTATACGTAATTCTGTGAGATCCCTCGTCGAGAGGGATAGTGACCTTGCGAGAGAGGTTATTAAAAAGGATCACCAGATTAATGCACTCGATGTCGAGATAGATGAGGAATGCATAAGACTAATCGCCCTCAGACAGCCTAAGGCTGGAGATTTGAGATTTATAACCACGACCATGAAGATAACGACTGACCTCGAAAGGATTGGAGACCTTGCTGAAAATATCGCTGAAAGGGCTATCGAATTAAATAAAGAACCACAGTTAAAACCTTATATAGATATACCCCGAATGGCTGAGATTGCAGAGGGGATGGTTAGAGACTCTCTCGACGCCTTTGTGAAGTGTTCGAGTCTACCCTATGAAGTAATAAAGAGGGATGATGAGGTGGACAATTTAAATGTTCAGGTCTTCAATGAACTGCTCTTTTATATGATCCAGGATCCAAGCACGGTATCACGAGCTATAAAGATTAACTACATATCAAAATATCTTGAACGTATTGCTGATCACGCAACCAATATTGCCGAGATGGTCGTTTATCTGTGTGAAGGAAAGATAATAAGACATATGAAGATTCCAGCGGAATAGTTAGCTTTTGACATTCTGAGCCCGCCCGAGGCGAAGAATCTTGTTTACGCTCAAGATAAACTCCGCTGTCTGACTCTCTCCACCACTTCCCCAACTGTTACCTTTATTATATCCCTTGTCCTTCTGTCTTTAATCTCAACACATCCTTCTTTAAGATTCTTTTCTCCGATAATAATCTGGGTGGGGATTCCTATTAAATCAGCATCTTTGAATTTCACGCCTGCCCTTTCATCCCTATCATCTATCAAAACCTCAACGCCTTCTTCTGTTAAATCCTTATAGAGTTTCTCAGCAACCTCGACTGTCTTTGTATCCTTCATATTTAGAGGCAAGACTTCTACATCAAAGGGTGCGATGCTCTTAGGCCAGATGATGCCGTCTTTGTCATTATTCTGCTCTATGGCTGCGGCTGCAATCCTTGCAGGTCCGATACCATAACTTCCCATGATAATCGGTCTTTCCTGCCCATT
>JBFMAM010000105.1:0-5997 GCA_040755805.1 Nitrospirota bacterium | reverse complement strand
CCACCTGGCTATGTAGGATATGAAGAAGGTGGGCAGTTGACGGAAAAGATAAGGAAGAGGCCATACTCTGTGGTACTCTTCGACGAGATAGAGAAGGCACATCCAGACGTCTTCAATATACTCCTTCAGGTCCTTGATGAAGGAGTGCTTACAGATAGCTTTGGAAGAAAGGTTGATTTCAAGAACACCGTAATTATAATGACCTCAAACATAGGTGCAAGGTTAATTGAAAAGGCAACACCTCTCGGTTTTCAGAGGGGTACATCCGAGGTTGTGTATGAAAAGATGAAAGAGAATGTACTGAATGAACTTAAAAAGACATTTAACCCCGAGTTTCTAAACCGTGTTGACGAAATAGTCGTATTTCATCCCCTCGAAAAAGAGCATCTACTATCCATTATTGATTTACTCGTGAAAGAGACAAACAGGATGCTTATTGAACAGGAACTTGTAATCGAGGTGTCGCGGGAAGTAAAGGAGTGGATAATAAAGCACTACTATCAGCCTGTATATGGTGCAAGGCCGATGAGAAGAGCTGTGCAAAAGGTAATAGAAGACCCTCTCTCCGAAGAGCTCCTTAAGGGAAGATTTAAAGGCATGAATAGAATAAAAGTAATACTCGAAGCTGATATGCCTGCCTTTATAGAGAGTGAAGAGGTCCCCCTCTTATCTGGTGTTAACTGATATTGAAAACTAAGACCTTTACCCTCTTAATAATCCTACTTTCTGGAATTACTATAGCCTTTTTTATTGTAAGGCAGCGTTATAGTCCAGAGACATCCACACCCCGGCTTATTGCACCTGACATTGAGCTCACTGACATCCGTGAAAACAAATTAAGACTTTCTGAACTGAAAGGCTCGGTTGTATTTATCAATTTCTGGGCTTCCTGGTGCCAGTCATGCATAGACGAGGTGCCATCTATTGAAGGACTATTTAGACGTCTCTCAGGAACCCCCAAATTCACGCTAATAACTATCATTTTTAAAGACGATGAGAATAAAATATTTAGATATATGAAAGAAAACGGATACACTTTTCCTGTGTATCTCGATCCTGATAATTCTGCTGCTAAAGGATTCGGGATTACAGGTGTGCCTGAAACGTTCATCGTAGATAAAAAGGGAATTCTCAGGGAAAAGGTGATCGGCCCTGCTGATTGGAACTCGCCCCAGGCCATCTCTCTCATTTCAAACCTGATTAGTGAACCATAATAATGTATCATAAACCATGTTAAAACCACAGAGACACGGAGACACAGAGAGATTTAAGAATGAATTTTATTCAAAAATTATTTTCTAAAACGACATCTTCCTCTGTGTTCTCTGTGCCTCTGTGTTTATATAAGTTTTTTGAATTGCATTTTTAGGTGAATAGTTTTTCGAAAATGGGAAAGCCCTCTCCACCTGAACATGCACTCCTTTTTGTTGGTACACTTTATCAGGATGAAAAATACCTTTCAATAGCAAAGGAAAAATTAAATGATTCCTTTGGAGAGGTGATTATGGAGAGTCCATCATTAGAATGGAATTACTCTAACTACTACAGGGATGAACTGGGTTGGCCCATCAAAAGGACATTTATCTTTTTCAAAAACACAATCAATCCCGAAATCCTCGCAGACATTAAGCTCATTACAAATGACATAGAACATCAGCTATCAACAAAAGGGAGGCGGAATATCAATATTGATCCTGGTTATCTCACTCTATCCAAGGTTGTCCTCGCATCAACAAAGAATTATGCACATCGCATCTATTTAGGTAAAGGAATCTATGGTGAGGTAACGCTTATATATAGAGAAGGTAGATATAACCCGCACCTTTATACATACCGAGATTATCAGGATAGAACATATATTGAGATATTCATGAACGCAAGGGCAGTTTTGAAAAAGATGTCAAGTTAATTCACAACAGCTTTGTTTTTGTCTCAGATTACCAATCTCTCAAATCTTTCTCTGCAACACATATAAGCTAGTGGAGTGATTCGTTATGTGCATCACGTTTCCTATGCAAATATCAATCTCTGCCCCTTAGGCTCTGGTATTGTATCACCGAACTCCTTAGCTTGGAGCCTTTCAAGAAGTTCCTGGCATTCAGCGGCTCTTTCCTGATCTAGGAGGATTTCGAGGAAGATATTGGTATCGATGAGGTACGTTAGAGGAGTATACATTGACTTTTTATCATATAAGATGATATTTTATAACTAAGTTTTAGAAGTTTTTGTAAGTAAGTGAAAATGCCACAAAGACTTTTAGCTTTGTGGCATTTTTTGTTCAGAGTAAGGTCATTTCGAGGTTTTAGTTTATAAGTAAGGAGGTAAACTGTGGGTAAAAAAATCTATGTTGCAAATATTTCGTTTAATGCAACAGAACAAGACATCAGGGATCTCTTCTCAGGATATGGAGAGGTTGAAGCAGTAAAAATAATAACGGATAAGTATACGGGGCAGTCCAAAGGGTTTGGTTTTGTTGAAATGGGATCGGAGAACGATGCCAAAAAAGCGATTTCAGACCTTAACGGTAAACCATTTATGGGGAAAACACTCACTGTAGCTGAGGCAAGACCCCAACAACCGAGAGCCGCCTTTCGGGAGAGAAGGGGTGGCTTTGGTGGAGGCAGGGGTCCAAGGAAAGGTTGGAGATAGCTGTTTTGGAAATTAAAGTCTATGGGAATGATATTGAAAGAGCACTAAAAACCCTTAAGCGTGAACTACAGAAAGAAGGTCTTTTTAAAGAAATCAAACAGAGAGGCTTTTACGAAAAGCCTTCTGAAAAAGAGAAACGCAAACAAAGGGATGCTAGAAAGAAAAGGATGAAGGCTCTGAGATTCAAGAAACCTATCAAATAAAAACAAGCCATCCGGCCTTAGTGGGGGGAATTATAAAGAGGCAAATGTTTGGTGATGGAAGGAGAAAAGGATAAGAGAAAGATTCTCAATTCAAAAATGAAAAGATGATATGGCAAATAAGGATTTGAAAGAACAGATAAGGCTTATTGTAAACGCTAATCACTGGGACCCATTTCAGATTCTCGGCATTCATATCATCGAGAAAGAAGTCAGAAAGGCAGTCGCAGTGCGTGCATTCCTACCCGAGGCTGAAGAGGCATGGGTAATAGAAGCAAAGGGCAAGGAGCAAAGAGCAAAGAATAAAGCTTTAGAAAAAGAAAAGGCATATCCAATGGAAAAAATTCATAAGCAAGGTTTCTTTGAAGCAATATTTGACGATAAAAAAGATGTATTCCCTTATCGCATCAGGATAAAGTCCCATGAGGGAATGACATCAGAGTTTTACGACCCATATTCGTTTATGCCTGTACTTACAGATTTTGATCTTCATCTTATCGGTGAAGGAAGGCATTACAAAAAATATACTAAGCTCGGTGCACATGTAATAGAAATAAATAGCATAAGAGGTGTACACTTTGCTGTCTGGGCACCGAATGCAAAGCACGTAAATATTATTGGTAACTTTAATAAATGGGACAGTAGAAGGCATCCAATGCGGTCACTGGGTTCATCAGGGATATGGGAGATCTTTATACCGGGCCTTAAAGAAGGGGAGCTTTACAAATTCGAGATTAAATCAAAATACCATAAATATATTACCGAAAAGGCAGACCCATATGCCTTTTATTTTGAATTAAGGCCAAAGTCCGCATCAATCGTCTATGATATAAACAAATATAAATGGGATGATAGTAAATGGATGGAGATGCGTTCAAAAAAGAACTGGCTTGAATCCCCGGTTTCTATATACGAAGTGCATTTAGGCTCATGGATGAGGGTACCTGAGGAAGGTAACAGGTGGCTTACTTACAGGGAGACTGCAGATAGACTGATTAGATATGTGAAAGAGATGGGCTATACCCATATCGAACTCTTGCCTGTAACAGAACATCCCCTTGATGCATCATGGGGTTACCAGACCATAGGTTATTTTGCACCGACAAGCAGGTACGGGACACCAGAGGACTTTATGTATTTCGTAGATAGATGTCATCAGAACAACATAGGGGTTATCCTCGATTGGGCCCCTGCCCATTTTCCCACCGATGGACATGGCCTCGGCTTTTTTGATGGCACATGCCTTTATGAACATGAAGACCCGAGAAAAGGATTCCATCCTGATTGGGGTACTAAGATATTCAATTACGGAAGGAATGAGGTAAGGAATTTCCTGCTATCAAATGCGCTTTTCTGGTTTGAGAAATACCATATTGACGGTCTGCGTGTGGATGCAGTTGCATCAATGCTTTATCTCGATTATTCGAGAAAAAAAGACGAATGGATACCGAATATATTTGGGGGAAGGGAAAACCTTGAGGCTATAGATTTCCTTAAAAGATTTAATGAGATTGTCCACCAATATCATCCTGGCATACTCACCATTGCCGAGGAATCAACAGCATGGCCGACTGTCTCAAGGCCGACATACTTAGGTGGTCTCGGTTTCAGCCTGAAATGGAATATGGGCTGGATGAACGATACGCTTGAATATTTTTCAAAGGACCCTATACACAGGAAGTATCACCATAACAATCTCACATTCAGTCTACTTTATGCATTTACAGAAAACTTTATCCTTGTCCTTTCCCATGATGAGGTTGTTCACGGAAAACGTTCGATGCTAAGCAAGATGCAAGGTGACATGTGGCAGAAATTCGCAAATCTTAGACTTCTTTATGGGTTTATGTTTGGCCATTCCGGGAAAAAACTGTTATTCATGGGTGGAGAATTCGGACAGTGGGATGAGTGGAACCATGATAAGAGCATTGATTGGCATCTCCTGAGGTTCAAGCCGCACAGATGCCTTCAAAAGTTTGTTATGGATCTGAACCACCTTTATCAATCTGAGCCTGCCCTTCATGAGGTAGACTTCCACTACAAGGGTTTTGAATGGATAGACTTTCGTGATGCTGAAAAGAGCGTCATATCATTCATAAGAAGGGCAAAGGATCCTGACAATTTTCTTGTAATCGTATGTAATTTTACCTCAGTTCCGAGAGTGGGGTATCGTATTGGTGTCCCTAAGAATCGTTTTTATAAAGAGATATTGAACAGCGATTCATACATATACTGGGGTAGCAATCTTGGCAATGCTGGAGGTGCCTGGGCAGAGAATATCCCTTGGCAGGGAAAGCCATATTCTATAAATATCATTCTTCCACCTTTATCTGTTACGATTTTCAAGCCAGTATAACTCTTTACCGATATGCTGAGGATAGCAAGAGAAGTCGTGATCACAAATTTTTCATGGAGATGAAATATTTCCTTTATTTTTTAACTGGTGGAGTTATTGTAAGTGTTGTTACCTATTTCGCTAGCCAGGCGAAAGGGTTACTGGCAGCCTTCGTCGCCAATTTACCGGTCATAACATTGATAACTTTTTTGACTATTTATTTTGAATCGGGCCAGAAGGCGGTAGTTTCATATGCTGAAGGGCTAATAATTATGCTTTTCCCTTGGCTGGCTTATATATTTGCCATTATCTTTTTAACACTTAGATTAGGCTTTATTGCCTCACTCATCATAGGAATTTCTCTTTATCTCTTACTCGCCTATTTAATAATTAGCGTGAAAAAATTCTAAAAAATGTACCAAAAATAATATATCGGAAATTAGGGACTCATCACATGCTGGCTTAAGGGTGAGCGAAGTTATAAAATTGAGGTAGACCCCGCACCCCACTTTCGCGGGGTGCGAGGTCTACGCGGGTAGGGCTTTCTGGGGTGCGGGGTAAAAACATAAAAGCATCAATCTCAAGAGAAACTGTTACGTAACAAGTTAGAGATTTCTTCTTGACAAGTGTATATGTCCCTAATATAATTAAAAAACTATACTTTAGCAAAAATTTATAACCTATTGAAATACAATGCAATTTTGTACATTTATGCTGTCATTCCCGCGAAAGCGGGAATCCAGTTTTATTGGTATTCTTCTGTCCCGAAAGCTTTCGGGACTGTTTCCGCAGGAATGACAGAAATTTGCTAAA
>JBFMAM010000104.1:0-6009 GCA_040755805.1 Nitrospirota bacterium | reverse complement strand
GGCGGAACGCAAGAGGTTTTTTTTATCCTATAACTGAGGGATTACATCTACCTCAACCTCTACAACATGGGCTTCGATACCAATGATACTTGCACTCAGAACCTTTGATAGCATCTGGATAAATTATATTTTTAACCGAGTTCGAAATGCAATATGTTAAAATAATAAAATACTTACAAAACTAAACTATCTTAACCACAGAGAGCACAGAGTAAAAGAGCATAGAGCACGGAACATAGAGCTATTTGCAATGCATACGTTAATAAGCCTTAGGCTTATTAAACGGTTAAGGCAACGAAGCCCGTACCGGTTACGTATAACGGTAACATGAAAAAGCCGAACAACGAAACCGCTGGACGAAACGGGCATCGTTACCGTAGCCGTCTCTGTGCCCTTCACTTTTAGCCCTTAGCCTTTTGCTCATAGCTCTGTGAACTCTGTGGTGGGACTTTTATCTTTAGAGGAGTTAAATGGCAAAGGTACAGGTAAGCATAGAAGAGGAGATGAAGGTTTCCTATCTTGATTATGCGATGAGCGTAATCATAGGTAGGGCACTTCCTGAGGTCAGAGACGGTTTAAAGCCTGTCCAGAGAAGGATACTTTATGCGATGTTCAGAGAGGGCCTTCTTCCTGGAAGGAAGTATTCGAAATCTGCGGGTGTAGTAGGTGAGGTCTTAAAAAAATACCATCCCCATGGTGACACTGCTGTCTATGATGCACTTGTCAGGCTTGCCCAGGACTTTAATATGCGATACCCTCTCGTTGATGGACAGGGAAACTTTGGCTCTGTGGATGGAGACCCACCAGCAGCATATAGATATACAGAGGCAAGGCTTGCAGCACTTGCAGAAGAGCTCCTTTCTGACATAGATAAAGAAACGGTTGACTTTGGCCCGAATTTTGACGAGACAACAGAGGAACCCGTTGTCTTGCCATCGAGGGTTCCAAATTTAATCATAAACGGCTCTTCAGGGATTGCTGTTGGTATGGCTACAAATATACCTCCACATAACCTTGGAGAGATTATAGATGGGCTTGTAATGCTGCTTGAAAATCCTGCCACAAGGTTAAAAGACCTGATGTCCGTTATAAAAGGCCCTGATTTTCCAACAGGCGGCATTATCCACGGGATAGATGGAATCATTCAGGCATATAATGAAGGCAAAGGGCTTATTAAGGTCAGGGCAAAGGCAAGGATTGAGCGTGAATATAGAGGTGGTGAGAATATTATCATTACAGAGCTCCCTTATCAGGTGAACAAGGCAAGGTTAATCGAGAAGATTGCTGAACTCATGAGAGAAAAGAAGATAGAGGGAGTATCTGAAGTAAGAGACGAATCCGACAGGGATGGTATCAGGATTGTACTTGAACTTAAAAGGGGTGAGATGGCACAGGTTATCCTGAACAACCTTTATAAACATACACAGATGGAGACCACCTTCGGAATAATTATGCTTGCACTCGTTAATGGTCAGCCACGGATACCGGATCTAAAGAGACTCCTCACCCATTTCTTACAGCACAGGCGGGATGTAGTTCTAAGAAGGACCCGTTTTGAACTCAGGAAGGCTGAAGAAAGGGCACATATCTTAGAAGGGCTGAAGATAGCCCTCGACCACCTCGATGAAATAATAGCCCTTATAAAAAAGTCAAAGACACCTGATGAGGCAAGAACTGCCTTAATGAGGGATTATCCCTTGTCAGAGATACAGGCACAGGCTGTCCTTGATATGAAACTCCAGAGGCTTACAGGACTTGAACGAGAAAAGATAATAAAGGAATTCACAGATACATTAAAGGAGATAGAAAGGCTGAAGGCAATACTAGGAAGTGAGGCGCTTGTTTCACAGATTATTAAGGAAGAATTACTCGAGATCAAGAACAAATATGCAGATGAGAGAAGGACAGAGATTACCTTAGAGACAAAGGAGATTACCATGGAGGACCTTATAACTGATGAGGAGATGGTTATCACCCTTTCTCACCATGGATATATAAAGAGAAACCCATTAAGCGCATACAGAAGCCAGCGACGTGGAGGCAAGGGTCTCATTGGTATGGAAATAAAGGAAGAGGATTTTGTTGAAGAACTCTTCATAGGTGCAACACATGACTATATGCTATTTTTCTCTAACCTTGGTCGTCTCTACTGGCTGAAGGCTTACCAGATTCCAGAGGCAGGCCGTGCTGCAAAGGGTAAGGCCCTTGTGAATCTACTCGCCCTCTCAGAAGGTGAGAGGATTACAACAGCACTTCCTGTGCGAGACTTCAAGGAAGGCTTTCTCGTAATGTTCACAAAGAACGGCATAGTAAAAAAGACAGCCCTTGATGAATATAGTAACCCACGAGGAAAAGGGGTCATCGCCATCACCCTCGAAGAGGGGGATGAACTGATTGCTGTAAGAAAGACAGATGGCAAAAGTGACCTTATTATAGGAACAAGGAACGGCCTTTCAATAAGATTTAATGAGGAGGATGTACGTGACACGGGGCGGACTGCAAAGGGAGTTATTGGTATCAGGCTAACAAAAGGAGATATAGTAGTCTCCGCAGAAGTTGCAGAGGAAAAAACAGCTATCCTTACTGTGACAGAAAAAGGACTCGGGAAGCGTTCAAAGATAGAGGATTACCCTGTTCAGAGTCGTGGTGGGAAAGGGGTTATCTCAATAAAAGTCACAGAAAAAGGCGGCAAAGCAGTTAGCCTTATGCAGGTAAGAGATGAGGATGAGGTCGTTATGATAACCAGCTCAGGAAAGATTATAAGAACCCTTGCAGGCAACATCTCTCTGCATGGAAGGAACACACAGGGTGTGAAGCTCATGGATGTTGAGGGAGAAGATAAGATTGTAAGCATTGGGAGGGTTGTGGAGAGGGATTGAAGCTGCAAATCCCTCAGACATGGAGTTCAACGATGTCTCTGTCTTTTAAAACGTAATTCTTCTCAACCCTCTGGCCATCAAATTTTGCAGAGCCCCATATCCTTGCAAATTTCAGATTAAAGACAAAATCTTTATGGATAGAGCTGGCAAGGTCAAGTACTGTCGAGCCCGATGGTATTGTAAATGGCATTGAGAGGTCAGGCTCTTTTCCAGGAGGTTTTGAATAGACCCTGATTATTCCTGAAATATCAAATATTGCCCTTTTGAGTTCTTCAAGGTTTTCTTTCCTTAGAGCAGATATTGAAATGCAGGGGTAGATATGCTCGTATTTCTCCTGAAGCCTGATAAAGCTATGCTCTGCCCTGGGAAGGTCTTTTTTGTTCGCGACAATAAGTGCTCTTTTAACTACACCAACAGAATTTCGAATTTCGAATTTCGAATTTTGAATTTTTATTAAATGTATATTCCACCTTTCAAGCTGCTCAATAAGAAGCTCTGCCTGGACTTCAGGGTCTTCAGTTAGATCTACAACAAGCAGAAGGGCATCCGTATACCTTAAGATACCCGACACCCATCCATCAGTCGCCTCATTTCCTATCGGAGGTAGATCTACAAATTGGATCTGTATGTCTTCGAAAGGCATCATACCTGGAAGTGGCGTAAGTGTTGATATAGGATAGTCTGCTATAACAGGCGTAGCATTTGTCAGGCATGCAAGTAGAGCAGATTTCCCTGAGTTTGGAAATCCGACAAGGGCTATCTGGGCTGCCCCTTCTTTCTGAACTATGTAAAGGTCTCCCCTGCCTCCTTTCTTTTTTCTTACTGCCTCTTTTCTGAGCTGAGAGAGCCTTCTCCTTAAATCAGCCCTTAGTTTGTCTGTTCCTTTATGTTTAGGGACAGTAGCTATCAGGTCTTCAAGTGCCACAATCTTTTCTGCAGGCGTTACTGCCTGTTTAAATATCTTTTCAGCTTCAAAATATTCTGGTGGAAGATTTGCAGGCATAATAAAATTTTACCATAACTACTTCTCCTTCGGGGTGAGGCCGACGGGAAGGAGAGGGGATGCACATTGCCTGAGGTTACGAAGGCAATGTGCGGGGGAGAGGAAGGGACGGGGGGGAGGCTGTGGCGGATAATATCTACAAGATCTCCTTCATCTCTAAATGTTATTTTTCCTCAGCCATCGAATATTTTCTAATAGCTTATCAAAATCAATTCTTCCATGAAATATCATTCTTAAATGCTCTAAGAAACTGTCAGCAATTACTCCCTCTGGATTTTGAAGATCAGAAAAGTCTAAATATCGAGTTATGGTATGCTGATATGCAAAACTTTTCGCATCTACGGTATCCTTTTCCAGACGAACACCATCTATAGTATCGTAATTCCCTATATTATGGGGTGGTGGCATCTTAGGTAAAAGTTGAGTGGTCTTTACAATGGAAATTTCATGCTGAAGGTAAGTTCTTCCAAAATAACTTTTTTCGTTAACAAGTGTTTTATAAACTTCTATTGTAAAGATTGTATCAATAATCATATCGCCGAGGTTCTCTTGTCTTGGTGTTCCTTTACCTATTTGCGAAATGAATTCTATGACCCCAGAAGAGTATAATCGCCATATTCGGTGATAATCTACGTCCTTATTCCGAGCTTCTATTTGATAGTATCTTGCATGGCGATGATCAGCATCGAGACTTTTATCTTTTTTAAACTTTGTTCTTATAAGTTTCTCAAATTGTACTTCTGAATTACGATCAAGACGAATATTAAGATCATCAAACGGCATAAGGGCTACTTTGTGATAATTTCCGCTCCTTGATTCGTCTCCATCATCAAGTTTCCAAAAAATCCATAAATCATCAAGCCTTCCGGTAACAAAGTCTTTAGAAGCCAATCTATCTCTTCTCTCGAACAAAGATTCTATTTGTTGCAAGGAAGCATAACGGTTTTCGTCACCGACACGAATAGATATTTTATTTTTATGTCCTGCAATATACATATGAGGGGTTATTCTACTTTCATCGACTCTAATTACAACGACTACATGATCTGGTTTATCGTCATG
Organism: Nitrospirota bacterium; assembly: GCA_040755805.1. Lineage (GTDB taxonomy): Bacteria > Nitrospirota > Thermodesulfovibrionia > Thermodesulfovibrionales > SM23-35 > JBFMAM01. The sequence goes on along the minus strand of JBFMAM010000104.1, from coordinate 1,065 downwards.
CATTGCTACTCCCAGAGAAAAAGGAGGTCTTGGATATACGGTGCTAAGAATCTTATTTACAATAGTTGATTTAATATCTGGCTTTCCTTGTATTGCTGGTATTTCAACAGGTATATTTTGTTTGCTTTTATCAGCTTTTACCCCTATTATAACGAGACCCCCGTATGTATTTGCAAAAGCAGTTATGACATCTCCAAGGTCATCGGGAATTTCTTCATTGAAGTCTAAACGAACATTTTCTTGTGGCCTTTCTATCTCGGGTCTTAAAATTCCCGTAAAATGTAAAATATCATTAAATGTTAAGTCATCAAGGTCTATTCTAAACAAGTCCCGAACCATTACCGCCCTCCTTCAATCTTAAGTTAAATATGATTTCTAAAAGATATCTTTACATAATCTTAGATGTAAACACAATTTTCGATAATTCAAACTACAAAGCCCTTTATATCCTTAAACAAGAAGGGATGCTTATATGTATAAAAAATCATGTAAAGAAACTTTCTGAAAATGCCAGTTAAATTAGCACCAATTGTTAAGTACACGAAGAAATCGCCAATTGCTGTAAAATATATCACCTATTTTCTCCCCCTCAACCGGATTAAGATTGAAGCGATAAAAGTAGGATACTCTCCACAAATACAAAAACACAAGGATTTCAAAATAAGAGGCTAAGAAGTGGAAGGGCGAGGGGTTGCCCGGGAGCGAATCGGCGGATGTATAGACGATAACCACAATTGAGTGAACAGAGGGGTTTGCTGGCCCTGCACGGTTAATACGATCGAAAACGAAACAGGCCAATGCCAATTCTAATTCTCTTACCATCACTACCCTTTAACGTCAGACTGTGTGAAAACTCAATATTCGCCTCAAATACATACAATATATATGAGACATAGAAGATATAAATTCAATATATTGTATTACAAATCTATATCTTATGGGTTTTCGCACAGCCTGACGTCAAAAGCCAGCAAACCCTCATTCCGCACGTGAGCGAGCGGGCACCCCGAAGCCCAAACGACTGCGTGGACGGTAAAACCACTAAAGACGGTCTGCTGTGGAAGG
>JBFMAM010000103.1:0-6097 GCA_040755805.1 Nitrospirota bacterium | reverse complement strand
CTTAGACTTATTAACCATACAGCTAAAAAGCTCAAAGGTTCTAAAAACCTCCTATGGTCTTGTATCTATGCATCAGATTTGCCATGGGATAAATAGAGTTTTTCCATTACTTATGCGTAAATCAGTAGGTCCTTTGTTGGTGCTGATATAGACCTTAATTATAAAACCGTATGGAGGCTTTTAGAGTTAGCTTATCGTTGTAATATATGTAGAAGGTGTGTCCAGTATTGTCCTGTAGGAATAGATAATGCCCTGATAACCAGAGAGATAAGGAAGATCTTCAGCCAGGAGCTTGGGATCGCTCCTTTAGAGTTATATAAAAAAGGATCGAGGCAGCATCTTAAGGTAGGTTCATCTACAGGGATGAATCCAGCAGGCATAAAGAGTACGGTAGAGTTTCTGGAGGAGGATATTCAGGAAAGGACAGGGAAGAAAATAAAGATTCCTGTGGACAAAAAAGGTGCTGATATCCTTTTGATTCACAATGCAGGTGAGTTTATATCATGGCCTGACAACCCTGCTGCATTCGCCATACTCTTTGACGCTGCAGGAATAAACTATACATTAAGCAGCGAGCCTCTCGGATATGATGGTGTAAACTATGGCGTCTGGTATGATGATATAGAGACAACAAGGGTAGGCTTAAAGCATCTCATGATTGCAAAGGAATTGGGTGTAAAAAAGATAGTGGTTGGAGAATGTGGTTATGCCCATAAGGCTATATGTGTAATACTTGATCGGATTCTACCAGGAGAATTCAGCATACCAGAAATCCCACGAGAAAGCTGTTTTCCACTCTTCTGGGATATAGTGAAGAGTGGAAGAGTTAAACTTGACCCGAGCAGGAATAACTTCCCTCTAACCTTGCATGATTCATGTAATGTGGCGAGGCTGATGGGCATTGTTAAGCCACAGCGTAATGTTTTAAAAGCTGTTTGTGCCCAGCCTGTAAGGGAGATGACCCCTCATGGAACGATGAACTATTGCTATGGTGGTAGTGGATTTGCTATCATGAATACTCTTAATTTCCCACAGTGGAGGAATAAGGTAAGTACGCGAATGAAAACAAAACAGATTCTTGAGGCATTTAAGGATGTCCTTGACCCCGGTATCAACAAAATGGTTATCGCTCCATGCTCGAACTGTAAGGGTGCTATTAGAGATTTTATAAAACACTATGAACTCTGGGATAAGTATAGGATCCTTTATACTGGATTGGTAGAGCTTATAGTCAATTCGATGGTGGATATTCCACCTTATATTAAGTGGGAGTTTGAGGAATAGACGCGGTCTATCACCCGATTCCCCACCTACCAACAAGAAGAGGAGCAGTGATGAAGATATGTTTTCCTGTTTTAAAAGATGAGGGTCTGGAAAGTAAGGTTTATGGACATTTCGGTTCCGCGCCTTTATTCATTATTATTGAGAGGGATAGCAGCAAGACAGTAACAATCAAAAATAAGGATCAGCATCACACACATGGTGCTTGTAATCCACTGAAGGCGCTGAATAGTCAGAAGGTTGAAGTGGTAGTGGTCACTATTATCGGGGCAGGTGCCTTGAACAGATTGAATCAATTGGGAATTAAGGTTTTTCAGGCCCAGGCTTCAACGGTAAGGGAGAACATTGCCATGTTAAAAGCGCAAAATCTTCCCGAATTCACAATGTCACACTGCTGCTCAGGTCATGGCCATGGACTGGGTTGTGGAATGTGAATACCTTTGGAGTTATATGTAAATATCTACCAGATCCACTTGGAGATTTTGACGAGCCCCTCCTCGGATCTTTCTTGTCCATTATTACTTTTCGAATCTCTTATTCAATTATTAAATTTTCCTTCCCTTTATAAAATTACGAAAGGATCTTTTTGCCCTTTCGGTTTCCCTGAGCTTTTTTGTAGGTGTCAATTTTATTTTGAGTTTTGATGCAAGCGGAGCAATCAGGTTCAGTATCTCCTCCTCTTTCACTAATATCTCCTGTGGTATCACTTTGTACTGCTCCATAAAACTGAAAAGAAAATCCTGCATCTCAGCCCTGTGTGAGGCAGGCCTGCAAACATGGGTGCTGTACACAAAGCCTGATAAATGGTCAACGATTAACAATACAACGGGGAAAAAGGCACGATTTCCTTCCCTGACAGGCATGAAGGCTGAGAAAAAGTCAAGTTCAATAATGCCTTCTTTTTTAAGTGCCTGTTCCAGAAGCCTCTGGATGCGCAGTTCATCAATAGGGAATATCTCCACAGGTGGTTTTTTAAGTGGTGCAGGCATTTCCCAGGCATCTGTCCATTTTAGTGCACCTCCCTCTATATAAGGAGACCTCACGAAATAATAACCATCGCCAGGAGGATTCATAATGGATTCCTCATCTCTAAATAGCTTAACAATATCTATAGACTGTTCTAAAACCAAGATAAGATAAATGGCTTCGTCTCTTGTTATCTCACGGGGATAATACCCTGGCTCATACCTTCTGAATATTGGATAGACGTTATTTCCTTTAAATTTTAAGCCCAGATCCCTGATCGTCTTCAAATCTTCCTTTGAAAGGTGATTTCTATTTTCATAAGAGACTACGATACAGTTCTGTGATAACAATAAATCATCAGGCGATACCCCTGCCATTTTTTGAATCTCAAGATAACAATTCAGTCCCTCTGTACCAAAATAAACCACCAGTCCGAATACCTCTCCAAGATAACCCAAAACACAGCAGTATCCAACATCGTTATTAAAGGGGTTCCGAATCCCATATAGGTCTGCATCTGTCATCCAGTCCCAGCAGGCTAGATTCCTGAAACGAATGGCCGCTTTGTAGAGATTTTCCCACTCTGAGAGATCTGGTTTAATCATATCCATTTAATCCCTTAGTCTTTTCCATACAATTCCCCTTGCATAACTTGTAAAATCTTTTTGCAATTTTTGACTGATGCCCCTTACACCATTCATAGAGTCTGTAGAAAAAGCCCAAAATCAGTATTTTTGTGTTTTGTAACTCATCGTTTTTATTGAATAATATTTTTCGCAAAATTTCAACAATGGACTTTTCCTACAGACTCATATTCTTTAGCCTTACAGCATGGCAATCAAACCTCTTAAGAGGTTTTATGCTATTTCAGCCATTCTTATTGCGTCCTAAAATCCTCTCCACAATCTCGTCAATCTCCTTAATTTCCTCTGCAAGTCCTGCTTTTATTATTCTCCTCAGATTGCTGATGGATAGTTCTCGAGACCCCGAGGTCATACACATAGGGGAAGGGCGTAAGGAAGAAGACCTGGAGCCATTTTGGAAGAAATTCAGCAAGAGGTTCGATAGCGATGATTTTTGCCTTCTTCTTCGGAGCCCATCCATGCTTATGCGGCTTGCATAATGCACATCCCTTTGATTTTTTGTCTTTATAAACCCCGCACCACGGGTTTATCCCGCCCCTGTATGCAGGAGCGGGATGGCTTTGGGAAGTTACCCTTCGTTAATTTTCTTTATTCACCCCCGTCTTTTCAGATGGGTCTTACTGGTAGTGCGGGGTAAACTTTTCCCATGGTATCTTTGTTTTTATTCCTTATTATATTATTTCGGCTCTTGATTAACAATCCTTCCTACAATCTCAAGGCTGCTATGATTAAGGATTTATTCAAAACATAGCTTATTTTTATATCCATTAAAAAAGATATGGTCAATAAGGTCAAAAAATGTCGTACCATACCTTTATTGCGGTAGCTGAAATGATTAACGATAGTAGCCATCTTAAAAATTGTGTTTTTGTCTTCTTGCTTATAATCCCGCCCAATCTTGCCGAAGGGATAGCACCCAGAAGGAGTGCCCCAGCCATGTAAAAAGGGACCTGTCCAGTTGCAATATTTCCAGTCAATCCTGCTGTTGCAGAAAAAAGCCCAATTGCAAGTGTGCTACCAAGAGCTACCCGTAGAGGGATTTTCAAAATATACAAAAGTAGCGGGATAATTATGAAAGCACCACCCTGTCCGACCATCCCGAGGAGAAAACCGATTATAATGCCTGTTAAAATTGCCGTTGGTTTATGGAAATCAACTTTATCCTCGGTCAAATCATCTTTCAGGTAGCTACGTGGAATGAACATCAGCAATGAGGCGATAAAAGCCAGCACGCCAAAAATGAATAATAAGGATTTATCCGATGCTCCTTTTGAAAGTATTGATCCAATAAGTGAGGAGAAAAATAGAGAGAGGCCGAGGGTAAGGGCAAGGGTTTTATTGACAAGTCTTTCTTTGTTGTAAAACAGCATAGCAGACAGGGAAGCAAAAAAACCTTGAATCATGGTCAGGCCGGTAATGCTTTTTACTGTTATCGCTTCAAAACCCAGAATTGGAGGGAGATAGAGCAAAAGCGGAAACATAATAATGCCCCCTCCAATACCTAACAATCCTGAAAAAAAACCGCCTAATGAGCCAGCAAAAAAGAGGAAAACGTAAAAGAATTGCATTTATTAATCTACGAAAATCCGTTTATTATCTTTTAGGCTTTCACTAACAATATCACCGATATGAGCTGCTAAGATACCTTCTCCTTGCAGGGCTGCAACAAGTTTATCCTTTTTGTCCTCAGGAACAAAAATAAGTAGACCCCCTGATGTCTGTGCATCATTCATCAGGATTCTTGTAGTGTCTGACACGGCTTTGCTCCATTTTACGTACGGGCTGAAGCTTGTACTATTGGCTATTGTACCACCGGGTATTATGGATTTATCAGCAAGGTTAATAGCCTCTTCAAAAAATGGAATACAGTTTGAATGGAGACGCGCACAGCATTTGCTCGCAGAAAGCACCTCGTAAAGATGTCCGATCAGGCCAAAGCCTGTTATGTCTGTTGCTGTACTTACACCAACTTCAAGCATAATCTCACTTGCTCTTTTATTTAAGGTTGCCATGGATGTTGTAATCTCTTCAATAGCAGCATCACTGCATACACCGCCTCTTATACCTGTAGAAACAACACCGGTTCCGATCTTTTTTGTGAGTATCAGGGCATCTCCTGGCCTTGCCTTTGAATTATCAAGAATCTTATCAGGATGTATAAAACCAAGAACAGCGAATCCATATTTTGGCTCTTTATCCCTTATAGTGTGTCCTCCAATAATGGATACCCCCGCTTCGGTCATCTTATCAATACCACCCTGCATTATTTTTTTAAGCGATGGGAAGAAATCAGTCTGGTCAGGAAACATGGCAATATTTAAGGCTGCCAATGGCTTACCTCCCATTGCATATACATCTGATAATGAATTGGCTGCAGCAATTGCACCAAACCAGTATGGATCATCAACAATAGGGGTAAAGAAATCAGCGGTAAAAACTATGGCAATATCGTCTGTAATGCGGTATACACCTGCATCGTCTGCATTGGATGAACCGACCAATACATTTATATCTGTAATTACTGGTAGCTGCCCCAGCACGTGGGACAGGTCCGAAGGACTGAATTTTGCCGCTCAACCAGCACAACTTGAAAGACTTGTCAATTTAATATCCATTTTTACCTCCAGTTAATGTCTCCTTTCTCCTGGATATTTCCCCCTCTTTGTTACAGGACAACATTCAGGTCCGGGTAGTGACTCATGGTAATCCTTTTTGAGTAATTCGAGAAGGTCAGGGATTAGAGGGTCAACAAGAAAATAACACTTAAGTCTTCCATCAATATAGTAATCAATAATACGGCAATTCCTGAGCAATGCAAGATGCTGTGATATGTTAGGCTGGCTTATCTCTAAAAACTCCTCAAAATCACTCACACACTTTACACCTTTTGTAAGCTCCTCAAGTATCTTTATCCTTACAGGATGAGCAATAACCTTAAGTAATTCTATTCTCTCTCCAAGTGATCTCATAGAGTATTCTGATCTTTTAACAGATTTCACCTGAAAATACTCCTTAGGCGTCATTCCGTGCTTGACACGGAATCCAGTTCCTTCTGGATTCCTGCTTTCGCAGGAATGAAATTTTCACCTGAAAATACCTCTATTCACGTTTTCTTTCCTTTTAAGGTATAAAAAAAGAACACATAATCTTTTAAGAGTATATAGTTAGCCAGTTAGATATTAAAAATTTCACCTGCATGCTCTATG
>JBFMAM010000102.1:0-6105 GCA_040755805.1 Nitrospirota bacterium | reverse complement strand
ATGAGGGATTAAAAAAGGGGATAAAAAAGAGAAAGAACGGAAGAAAACTGAGGATAAAAGGGGATAATAAGTGCGGACGAAGTCTAAAGTAAGAGAAATATTTTTTCCAATTACGACACAGCCTCTTTAGGGTTGCTTATTGCAAGGCTGAAGCCTTGCCCTTCTCCCTGAGACAGCCGACCTTAACTATATCTTTCTTTCCAAATGCACCATAGAAAAAGTGCGGGATTTATTAAGCCTCTTTATTGCCTCCATCTTGTCAGTATTGCCTACCTTCGCTGACTGTATTGCATTCTTTATGACATCTATAGTTTTATCATATGTATTTCTGTCAACGGGAAACGGCGTGCCATCTTTCCCTCCGTGTGCGAAGCTAAACCTTGCCGGGTCACGATAACTCGGAGGTTTACCATAAATTAGTTCCGATACAAGGCTTAAAGCCCTTATCGTTTTTGGTCCAACTCCTTCGATTCCGAGGAGTTTCTCAAAATCTTCGGGCTGCCTCTCATAGGTCTTTGTGAGAATCCTGTATAGTCTCTTCGGATCTACATCGGCCCATGTCACGTTATGCCTTTTTGGTAAGGGTAATTCACAAATTGACTCCACTTCCTTTATAACTCTGTCCGGGTTTTCCTTTGATAAGGCTACGGAAATCTTTCTTGCATCTTCGCTTTCCAGTGCAACCATGTTCAAAGTCCTCTGCTTGGTATCGCAGCAGATTGCCTTATGCGGCTCTCTGACAAAATCCTTAACATCTTCTCCAAGCCAGTGATACCGTCGGGCCGTCTTATTCACCGGATTCATTCCCTGCTGAATCACAGCCCAATCGCCTTTATATGTGAAAATGAAGGCATGGTGATAAAGCTGGTAGCCATCCTGAAGGGCGGTATTATCGACTTTTGCAGACATCCTGCTTGCATAAATCAGGGGTGAATGATTGATGGAATATTTATCAGCATAACTTAGAATTTGCTCAGGTGTTTTCCTTGATGTTAAACCCTTACCTCCTGCCATGAAGATTCCGAGCTCATTTTCCACGCCCCTAATGCCTTCTTTTAATGCACCTGTCACAGTGGTTGTTAAACCGCTACTATGCCAGTCAAAGCCAAGCACACAGCCGAGGGCCTGAAACCAGTAAGGGTCAGAAAGCCTTTTAAGGAGTTCTGCTGGACCAAATTCTGTAACAAGTGAAAAAACAATCTCCCTCGAGAGGGCGGCCATTCTCGAGAATAGCCATTTAGGGGCCCTACCATAATGAAGAGGTAATATTGCGATACCTGTCTTCGGCATCCTGAGGAGAATTATAACATTAAAAAGTTTATCAAAGAGGTCGAAAAGTGTCTACAAAAAATACACAATCTGTATCTTAAAGGGACAACAATCACTTATTTCATTTATTCCCTTTATCTGCTTAAGGTTTTAGTTTCATTACGTAAGACTGTATCCTTTGGATACAATTCTGGGGGGTACAATTCCGATGCACTAAATGACCATCAGTGCATTAGTCAGTAGACTTTATATATTTTGTCTTGAAAGCGTGCTTAGTGTAGGCTTTATAAGATAGGTAGTATAATAGATAAATATGAACTCTCTCGATAAAATAAGAGAGACAACAGAGTTTCTTAAAAGGTTTAATATTGATGATGCCTGCAGAGAGGCGGAACTTATAATGTCTCATTGTCTTGGAATAGACAGGGCAACCCTTTACAGAGACAATCCCCGGATACAAGGTGGAGAGCTTGCAGAGATTGACGGATTCGTAAAAAGAAGGTCAAAAAGAGAACCCCTCCAATATATCCTCGGTTATACAGAATTTTATGGGTTAAAAATAAAGGTAGGGCCAGGTGTCCTTATACCAAGACCGGAGACAGAGCTGCTGGTTGAAGAAGCTATCAAGATAGTCAGCAGTCAGCGGTCAGCAATCAGCCCCCCTACTCATCCCTCCCCCTCACTAAATATCCTTGACCTCTGCACAGGCAGTGGGTGTTTAGCACTTGCACTTGCCAAGGAATTTCCTGATGCACAGGTCTATGGTACTGATATATCAAAGGTTGCGATTGGATTTGCAAAAAAAAATGCAAGAATTAATGGAATAAATAATGTGACATTCTTAATAGGCAATTTGTTTGCGCCGATTAAGAAAAATCTCAAATCTCGTCCCGAAACAAGTTCGGGATCAAATCTCAAATTCGATTTAATCGTCTCAAACCCTCCTTATATAAAAAAGAATGATATAAAAAGTTTACAGCCTGAAATCAAAGACTGGGAGCCGGTAGAGGCATTAAATGGAGGAGAAGACGGCCTTGATTATTATAGAGTAATAATCCCGGGAGCAAAGAGTTATTTGAAAGGAAGAGGTTATCTTATCCTCGAACTCGGTGCCGGCCATGCAGATGCGGTAAGAAAAATAGCTGAGGATGTGGGCTTTTTGGACATTTCAATCAAGAGGGATTATGCAGGGATTGAGAGGATACTAATAGCTAAAAATTAAAGTTTATTCGAAAAATATCGAAACAGTTATAATTAGGTTATAGAATTGTAGACGGAGGTATATTAAATTCTAAATCCGAGATCCTAAATTCTAAACAAATTTCTAAATCCAAATGCTCAAAACTGTTTTGTCCTGAATCAAGTTCAGGATTGGTCATTTGACATTGTTTAGGATTTAGAAATTAGAAATTTGGATTTTTAAAAAGATGGGTATTCCAGAAGAAAACAGACAACTTGAAGAGCTTGACAAAATATATATCTGGCACCCATTTACACAGATGAAGGACTGGCTCGAGGAGAAGCCGATAATTATCTCCGAAGGCAAGGACTGCTTTATAAAGGACATTTATGGTAGATGGTATCTTGACGGGGTCTCATCCCTCTGGGTAAATATCCATGGACACAGGAAGAAGGAGATAGATGATGCAATAAAGGAACAGCTTGATAGCATCGCCCATAGCACACTACTTGGATTGAGCAATATCCCTGCTATTAAGTTAGCAGAAAAACTTGTGCAGATAGTTCAGAAGTCAATGCAGAAGTCAGAAGTCAGAAGTCAGAAGTCAAATCCCCACGAATCTCCCGATAACCCCCCCATCCCCCCTTTAGAAAAGGGGGGTAAGGGGGGATTTGAAAATGGGGGGTATAGGGGGATTACTAACTCGCCCCTTTCAAAGGTTTTCTACTCCGACAATGGCTCAACTGCTGTAGAGGTTGCCCTTAAGATGGCATTCCAGTACTGGAGGCATAAAGGGGTTGATGGGAAAAATGCCTTTGCGTCCCTCACCAACGCATATCACGGTGACACATTAGGCGCTGTGAGTGTTGGCGGTATTGATATATTCCATAAGGCATTTGAGCCTCTTTTATTCAAAACCTATAAATCCCCTTCGCCCTACTGCTATAGATGTGAACTTGGCAAAGAATATCCGGATTGTAAGTTTGCATGTCTTGATAAGTTGGAGGATATATTTAATGCCCATTCGAGTGAGATAGCTGCACTCATTATCGAACCTCTTATACAGGCAGCAGGTGGAATGATAACTTCTCCGCCTGGATACCTTAAGGGTGTCAGGGAATTATGCACTAAATATAATATTCTTATGATTGCGGATGAGGTAGCAACAGGCTTTGGGCGAACTGGGAAGATATTTGCCTGTGAACATGAAGATGTTGTGCCTGACATTATGTGTCTTTCAAAGGGTATAACAGGTGGCTATATGCCTCTCGCTGTGACTCTTTGTACAGATGAGGTATATAATGCCTTTCTCGGAGAATTTAAAGACTTAAAGACATTCTTTCATGGCCATTCATATACAGGCAATCCCCTCGCATGTGCTGCAGCCCTGGCATGCCTCGATTTATTCGAAAAAGAAAAGGTATTAAAAAACCTTAAGGGAAAAATCGAAGTACTCGAGGCACGGCTTAAGGAGGTCTCGAATCTTCAACATGTTGGAGATGTCAGGAATATAGGAATGATGGCAGGTGTAGAATTGGTAAGAGATAAAAAGACGAAAGAACCCTATGATTGGGCAGATAGGCTGGGATGGCGAGTTGCATATCATGCGAGAGATAACGGAGTTTTCATCAGACCCCTCGGAAATGTCATAGTCATCATGCCACCTTTAAGCATCAGTGAGCAGAACCTCAAACAGTTGCTTAAGGTAATTAAAGATTCTATAGTTGTAGTAACAGAAGGTTATAAATGATGACATTCAAGGATTATTTAGGACGTAATATTCGACTAACTGATAATAGATTAGAACATATTCTTACAAGGTCAGAAATGGCAAAGCAGGAAGAAAAAATTAGAGAAACTTTACTGACACCTGATAAAATAAAGAAAAGCAAGTACAGATCCAGAGTCTTGCTCTATTATAAATTGTATGAAAAAACTCCAGTTACTAAGAAGTATTTGTTAGTAGCTGTAAAGGTAGAAAAATGGAGAAGGGTTTATCCTTACCTCATTTTTTACCGACAAGGTAAAGGCAGGTGAGAGTTTATGGGAAAAATGAAGATTTGGTATGACGAGGAAGGAGATTATCTTGAAATTGGCTTTGGAAAAAAGAAAGGCTACATGAAGGATATCGGTAATGATATGTGGGAAAGAATTGAAGAAGATAAGGTTACTGGTATATCGATTTTAAATTTCAAGAAAAGGCTTAAGAAAGGTAGGTCAGAAGTAAAACTTCCATTAGAGGTGAGTTTTAAGGAACTTTGAAAATCCCTCCTTATAAGAACGCTGGGGATTTTTGGAGTTTCCAAGAAGAGGCTAAATTGAAAATAATTGAGAATGGTAAATGCTAAAAACCTATTTGAAGAAAATATATGAAATTGCCAATCGTGGAGATGCAACGGAAGAAAGCTATTACTCTGCTCTTGAAGGTCTTTTGAGTAAATATGTTGAATCTATCAGTAGAAGAAATGTTCATATAACGACACTGCCAAAAAAGACTGAAGCAGGAAATCCTGACTTCAGAGTCTGGGACGGGAAACAACACATTGTTGGTTATATTGAAGCTAAAGCTCCAACTGTTGAGTATTTAGACCAGATAGAGGGCAATGAACAGTTAAAGCGTTACCGTCATATCTTTCCGAATCTGATATTAATCAACTTTTTTGAATTCAGACTTTACCGCAATGGCACCTTAATAGATAGGGTTCTTATATCAAGACCTGTTATTATGCATAAACTTAAAACCATTCCTCCACTTGAAAAAGAATCTGAATTTTTTAGCCTCCTTGAGAAATTCTTCTCATTCTCTTTACCAAAAGTCTACGATGCCAAAACTCTGGCAATAGAATTAGCAAAAAGGACGAGATTTTTGAAAGATGAGGTAGTTACACAGGAATTAAAGGAAGAAGAAAGGACAGGAAAAGGATTTATTTTAGGATTCTTTGAAGCATTCAGGAAATATCTTATAAGCGGTCTTACAAAGGAAGATTTTGCTGACCTTTATTCTCAGACTATTACATATGGACTTTTTGCTGCTCGTACCCGCTCAGAAAATGGCTTTAATAGAAAACTTGCTTATGACAATATTCCACGCACCATTGGAATTCTAAGAGATGTATTCAGATTCATTTCTTTTGAAGATTTACCTCAGCAGATGGAATGGATTATTGATGATATTTCAGAAGTCTTGGCAGTTACGGATGTGAAGAATATACTCCATAAATATTTTCACGAAGGCAAGGGGAAAGACCCTGTTGTCCATTTCTACGAAACATTTCTTGCCGAATATGACCCTAAAACGAGAGAAAAGAGAGGTGTCTATTACACTCCAGAACCAGTGGTCTCATATATCGTTCGCTCTTTGCACAAGATTTAAAAGATGATTTTGATAGAAAGGATGGGTTTGCAAGTGAGTCTGTTACGGTTTTAGACCCCACCGCGGGAACTCTTACCTTTTTGGCTGAGGCGGCCAGGTTGGCGGTAGAAGAATTTATCTCTAAATATGGTGAAGGTGGGAAAGAAAATCTAATTAAAGAGCATATTCTCAAAAACTTCTATGCCTTTGAGTTGATGATGGCACCATATGCAGTAGGCCATTTGAAGATGTCTTTTTTCTTGGAAGAACTTGGCTATAGACTCCAAAGGGATGATAGGTTCAA
>JBFMAM010000101.1:3238-6124 GCA_040755805.1 Nitrospirota bacterium | reverse complement strand
AATGGCAGGCTCATTGTTTACGAGTGCAATCCTCTCTTTCATCAGCTCAATAGTAATTATTATCTTAATAAGACTTCTCAATGATACGCCATTGCTTTCCCATGACGTAAAAGAAGTCAAAAATAAGGCACTGCTTCTTCTGATACTTACATCTGCTATAACAGGGCCCCTTTTCTTAATAGGAGGTCTACTCATTATAATCGGCCTGTATATGAAAAAGTATAATAAGGTCGTTGTTTATCTCTATCTTCTTTTTTTACTTATCCTGCCATGGGTATTCAATACTGCTTCGATGTTTTTCAATACATCTGCTTCAGGTGAGCTCAAGGCGGTTGTTCAGGTTAATGAATCAAAGGACAACAGATACGCCCTTTCTGTATTAAGGAACAGTGATGACGATGTCGCACTCTTTTCATATGCCCTTGCCCTGAAGCGCGAAGGTAGGTATGACAGGGCAATAGATATATATAATAAACTCATTACAAAAAGACCTGACCCGAGGGTATACAACAATCTTGCAAACTGCTATGTTGCGATAAATGATATGGGAAAGGCAAAAGAATTTTACAGAAAATCAATTGGGCTTAAACCCCTTCCTTCTGCCCTTTATAATCTAAGCCAGGTATCGAGAGAGGCCCTCGATTTTGTTAAAGGTGAAGAGTATTTTCTCTCTGCCCAGAGACTGGACCGAGATGCTGTGTCGAGGTTCAGGGCAATATTCAGCAGGAATCCGAACAGGTTTGTTATTGACGAGGCCCTGCCTGTCTCTGCCATCTGGAAATATTCTGAGGGGAAAACAACCATCGCCTCTACCATGGGCTTATCAACAGTTCCACCAGCCTTGATACCTATTATAGCGTTTTCCCTTATGATTCTTTTTTATACATTGAATAAACGTATTAAGCACAGGGCTTACAGATGTAAGAAATGCGGTACAATCCTTTGTAACAAGTGTGAAAAACGCATTCTATGGGAAAACATGTGCCTGCAGTGTTACAGGTCATTAGTAAAACTCGATGAACTCGATGCGAGGGAGAGGGTTACAAGACTACTCACTGTTTATGAATACCAGAAGAGGAAGAGGGATATAATAAAGTTCGTCTCTTTTATTATCCCTGGCTCGGCTCAAATATATGCAGGGAATATCTTATACGGTTTATTATTTCTATGGCCATTTTTGTTTCTCCTGTTTATACCTGTAACAAATTCGATATTCGTAACAGGGATGTCCTATTTCTCACATCTCTGGCTAAACTGGAGCTCGTTATTCCTTATAGTGGTAGTATTTTTTGTATCTAGCATTATAACAAGACGGAGGCTTGCAAAGGGATGGTCTTAGAGGGATCACTAAAGGATTTCGGCCTTGCAGATATACTTCAGTTAATTTATTTCCAGCGCAAAACCGGAATGCTCACACTCGAAGGGAGGTGGGACAAAGTAGGGCTTCTGTTCATCGAAGGGAATGTTGTAGGTGCAGAATCAAAAAGGCAGATAGAGGCGAACCAGCTCGGTAGGGTGCTTGTTAAAAAGGGTCTTATGAAAGAAGAAGACCTGCGGTCTGCGCTTGGGGAACAGCGTAGCTCGGGTAGAAAACTTGGAAACATCCTCTTTAAAAAAGGTCTCGTAGAAAAAGACCAGTTACAGGAGATCCTGACAGGCCAGATTACAGAGACGGTGGTTCAGATATTCAGCTGGAAGGAAGGAACCTATGAGTTTACACCTCGGGCAATCCCTGTTGATAAGGACCTTCCAATATCCATTGATACAGAATATCTGCTTATGGAAGGGCTGAGAATAGTTGATGAGTGGTCTCTTATCGAGGGCAAATTAGCACTCGACACCATATTCACAAAAAAAGCTGAGGGCATCATCGATCTGACCGAGGAGGAGAAAGAGATACTCTCACTGGTTGATGGAGAAAATGATGTAAGTACGATAATAGATATCAGTGCAAAGGATGATTTTCTGGTATCAAAGACCCTCGTCTATCTTATGGAAAAGGGAATTATAGAGCCAAGGGAGGTTGCCCCTGTTGTTGAGGCGCCTCCGTTAGAGATAAAAAAAACAAAGCCGTCTTATCATTTCCTCCCCCTATTAGCTGTTGCGGCCTCATTTCTGCTTTCCCTATTACCAGTTTTTTTGAATAAAGATAATATATTTAAGAAATTCAGTGCTTCAGAGACCGTTGAAGACCTCAGGTTCATAATAGAGGCTTACAGGTTCGAGCACGGCTCATATCCTGAAACATTCGATTTGATATCAAAGAGGTTAGACCCATGGGGAAGACCTTACATTTATAGATATAGTGATAATACATTCATTATTCTGAGTACTGGAGTAGATGGTAGAGAAGGAACGGCAGATGATATTTACTGAACCCCAAATAATGCAGTTAACCACAGAGGACACAGAGAAATATATTGATAATAAAAGAAAAAAGACCTGAAAGATATTAACCACAGAGGGCGCAGAGGAAGACATGAATAAGGTTTTAAAAGAAAAGATTTTTAATAAAGTTAGTTCTCTGTGTTCTCCGTGGTGAAAGGGTTTTAAAAATTCTGAAAAATATCTCTGTGAACTCTGTGGTTTCTCAAATGCATTTTTTGGGTGAAGGAGAAGGGTGATGGTAGAAAGAAAGGCTGTTGTGCTTTTGAGTGGCGGTATCGATTCATCAACAACTCTCGCATTTGCAAAATCCGAAGGGTATGAATTATATGCCCTGAGTTTTGATTATAACCAGCGACATAAAAGAGAGCTCGAGTCTGCAAGGATGGTTGCAGAGGGTCTTGGTGTTAAGAAGCATCTCGTAATAAAGTTTGACTTAAGGGAAATAGGAGGCTCAGCACTTATATCTGACATTGAGGTGCCTAAAAACAGGATACAGGA
>JBFMAM010000101.1:0-3138 GCA_040755805.1 Nitrospirota bacterium | reverse complement strand
AGTCTGCAAGGATGGTTGCAGAGGGTCTTGGTGTTAAGAAGCATCTCGTAATAAAGTTTGACTTAAGGGAAATAGGAGGCTCAGCACTTATATCTGACATTGAGGTGCCTAAAAACAGGATACAGGATACAGGATACAGGATACAGGACGAAAAAAATCATGCATCATGCATCGTGCATCATGAATCTCTTCCCCTTGACCCTTCATTGATTCCTGTTACCTACGTTCCTGCCCGTAATACGATATTCTTATCCTTTGCCCTTGCATGGGCAGAGGTTCTTGAGGCAGAGGATATTTTTATAGGTGCGAATGCCATAGACTATAGCGGTTATCCTGACTGCAGACCAGAGTATCTCAGGGTGTTTGAGGAGATGGCAAACCTTGCGACAAAGGCATCTGTCGAGGGCAGATTAAGGTTTATTATAAGGGCACCTCTTATATCAATGAAAAAATCAGAGATAATTAAAAAGGGCGTTGAACTGGGACTTGATTATTCGTTGACATGGAGCTGCTATGACCCACAGCCTATTAATCCCCCCACCCCCCCTTTAGAAAAGGGGGGCAAGGGGGGATTTGTCCCTTGCGGTTTATGTGACAGTTGTCTTTTTAGAGCAAAGGGATTCAAAGAGGCTGGTATAGAAGATCCTTTAATCAAGTGAGCCTACTGAAGACAGCTATAAAACTCAGAGGCCATCACCTCATTTGCCTGCATTTCTTTAGCGGGGAAGGTTACAATTCTGAATTTGTAGTAAATCTCAGGGAGATCTTAAAAAGAGCAGAGGCTGGAGAGGAGATAGAGGTTTACTCAGGGGCCGACGACATATGCAAAAGGTGTCCTTATCTTAAGGGGGACAGGTGTTTTTATGTTAAAGATGCTGAGATAAGAGAAATGGACAGAAGAGCGATAAAATTGCTAAGGTTAAAAATCAAAGGGAGAGTTAAGTGGCTGGATATAAGAAAGAAGATTCCGGAGATACTCCATGAATGGTCAAGAGAGTATTGCGAAGAGTGTGATTGGCGAAAGACATGTAAGCAAAGAGCAAACTAATCCTCTCTCACCGTTCGGGTCAGGAGACCCGAATCTACCCAGCGGGTAGCGACAGGTCTCCTGACCTGTCGCTAAAAAAGGGTATTTTCGGATGAAAAAACTGAAAGTAGATTTTGACGAGATCCAGAAGGCTATGGAAGACGTGGTAAGGGATACATTTGACTACTTCCTTAACCTGGAGAGAGGCGAGGTTATAGCCCTTTCAGAAGATATCCTGAACGAGGTTAAAACAAGACTATATGAAGGTGATTACGATGAGATAGAAGATGACATAGAGTATATAGAATTTGATGAAGAACCCGACCTGCCTTTTTGGATGGAAGATGAAGTAGAGCTGGCAATGGAAGTCCTGCTTGATGAAACCGGTAGATATGTCCGCATTCCGGAAAGAGAATCATCTGAGGCATGTAAGGTCATGGCTGAATTTGTAGAGACAGTTAAAGATTCGATCCTCAAAGAAGAACTTACCAGTGCCCTTAACAGAAGGGGTGCATTCAGGAGATTCAAGGATGTCCTGATTGATTATCCAAAGGAAAGGAAAAGATGGCATGGCTATAATGCAAGGGCGATGAAAAAGGTAATCATCGAATGGCTGGAGTCTATAGGGGTGGAGGTACCTACTTCAAGGGTTTCCGCTGATGAGGCATTAAGAAAGATGGGGCTGTGATTCAATTAAGTGATGATACCTTTGAATCGATCATTTTATCCGCAACAGGAAATACTCCTATTGATTTAAGGGGTATCCAGTTTATCGATCCCTATGGCATGGTTGGCCTTCTCGAGATCGGAGAAATTTTTAAATCAAAGGGCGTCCAGAAGTCCATTTTTCTCCCTGAATCAGAAGAAGTTCTTAAATACCTTGAAAGGATGGATTTCTTCAAGTTTGCTGATAGATATTTTAGACTTGAGCCTTCTAAACCGCAAATATCAGGAAGATATCTGAGGAGCTCTTATTCTGATGTTTTACTCGAGATCACGCCAATAGAAAAATCAGACGACATACATTTTATAGTCGGAAAGGTTAAAAGTCGCGCCTATTCAATCCTAACAAGGCATCTCCGCTACGATGAACGTACAATAAATGGCTTCATAGTAGCACTCTCAGAGATATGCCAGAATATCCTTGAGCACAGTGAGAATACCGGCTTTGTCGGGATACAGAAATATCATTTCCAGAACCTGAATAAAAATGTTGTTAAAATTGCTGTTATGGATATTGGTATAGGTTTCAGAAAATCTTTATCAGAGAGGTTTTCATTAAAAAATGACCTTGATGCTATAGAAAAAGGACTATTTCATGGTGCATCACGATATGCAGATAAGGGTAGGGGGCATGGGTTGTCTGCAGTGAGGCGTTTTGTCAAACAATGGAATGGTAAACTTTCCATCCGTTCAGGAACAGCAAGGCTCTCAATAATACCTGGATGGGCGCGGGGAAAAGCAAAAGAAGCTAATCTCACCTATTTCCCCGGAGCACAGATAAACATAATGTTGCCAGAGATTTAGACTGCATGCATGCTGATGACCTAATCAAGATTGCCAATGAGATTAAAGATGAATTTAAGGCTATCTCCCCTTTTATACAAAAGCATACATCTATAGTCTGCGCATCATGTGAAAAGGTCTGCTGTATAAACAAACACGGGTATTATGAGAAAGAAGATATAATCTTCATTTCAGCACTTGGAATTGATATACCCTCTTATCAACCTGACAGAAATGATACTGACCCCTGCAGGTTTCTCACAGAAAACGGATGTTCTCTTCAGAGGTGGATGCGGCCATTCCGATGTACTTGGTATTTTTGTAAGCCCCTCCTTAAGAGCATGACAGAAGATAACAGCAAGGCGTATAGTGAATTTATTTATGCTCTTCAGCGACTTATTTCCATCAGGCAGAAACTAACAGAGTGACTAAAAATCCGCCTGTAATCCCTCAGTTATGGTGGGGGATTAATCAGCTAAGGAAAAAGAGAAGCGATATTAGCTTTAGGGTTTATAGCCAATTTATCAAGGATATTTTTAAACACTATTTCCAGGGATTGATTCCCTTTGCATTTATTTAGCGTATGAAGTACCGACATTAGGATT
>JBFMAM010000100.1:0-6189 GCA_040755805.1 Nitrospirota bacterium | reverse complement strand
GGGGTGCAGTCCAGTCATTCTTTTTTTGGTTATTGGTGATTAATTCCCATTTGCCACCTGCTGCGGCTATCTTGGCTATTGCAGAAGCACTGAATACATTTGCTTTTACTGTAATCGCTCTATTAATCTCACCTTCACCGAGTATCTTGAGGCCATCCTTTAAGTTCTTTATAATGCCTCTCTCCATAAGAATATCAGGTGTTATAATATCTAACCCGCCTAACCTGCTAATATCTTTAAGGTTTATGATTGCATATTCTATCTTAGAGCGGTTTTTAAATCCCCTCTTAGGAAGTCTCCTCTGCAGAGGCATCTGTCCGCCTTCAAAGCCTGGTCCTTTTGTTCCCCCGGAACGAGTTTTCTGTCCTTTATGACCCTTGCATGAAGTTTTTCCATGCCCGGAGCCTATACCGCGACCGACTCTTTTATTTTTTTTCTTACTTCCTTCTGCAGGCCTTAAATTCTCTATCTTCATGATACTTCCTGAGGCTCTTCTTCGACCTTGCCTCTGAGTCTCATAACAGAATTAGGGTCTTTAAGGCGAGTAAGCCCATCCAGGGTTGCCTTTACTGTATTGAAAGGATTATGACTGCGGAGAGATTTTGCAACAATATTCTGAACCCCTGCTACTTCTAATAGTGCCCTGACAGCACCTCCTGCGATAATGCCAGTACCTTTCTGTGCAGGGTTCATAACCACACAGCCTGAGCCAAACTTTCCTATAACCCTGTGGGGAATTGTCCCGTCTTTTATAGGAAACCTTAAGAGTGATTTTTTTGCCTGCTCAACTGCCTTCCTTATAGCCTCAGGAACCTCTGATGCCTTTCCTTTTCCTATACCAACAGCTCCCTCTCCATCTCCGACAACAACAAGGGCGGTAAAGGAAAACCGCCTTCCACCCTTAACTACTTTCGCTACCCTGTTTATGTACACAACCTTATCTTTTAGATTCAATCCCTCAGGGTTGATCCTTCCCACATAACCTCCTTACAACAGTTTTTAGTTATTAGTTCTCAGTTGTTAGTTGTTAAAAACCAAAAACTGAAAACTGAAAACTAAAAACCAGTTAAAACTCAAGTCCTCCTTCCCTGGCTGCCTCTGCCAGTGCCTTAACCCTACCATGGTAAAGATATCCACCTCTGTCAAAAACAACCTTCTTTATGCCTTTTTCTAGAGCCCTTTTTGCTATAAGTTCACCGACCTGTTTTGCTGTCTCAATATTCCCTTTATGGGATTTATTGTCTTTAAATTCCTTATCGAGACTCGATGCGGAGACAATAGTGTGTCCCTTAAGGTCATCTATGATCTGAGCATACATGTGATTAAGGCTCCTATAAACAGACAGCCTCAACCTTTCAGGAGTTCCGTAGACCTTCTTCCGTATCCTCTTGCGGCGTCTCTGTCTGCCCTCTTTCTTGCTCTCTACCAAAACATCCTCCTAAATTCAGTTGTCAGTTATTAGTCTTTAGTTTTTAGTTCGAAAACTAATAACTATAAACTATAAACTTTTAACTATTTTTTGCCCGCCTTACCAACTTTCAATTTAAGCTGTTCCCCTGGATATCTGATGCCCTTACCTTTATAGGCATCTGGCGGTCTCAGCGTTCTGAGATTTGCAGCCACCTGTCCGAGTTGTTGTTTGTCAATTCCGATGAGTGTAATCTGGGTCTGCTTGACATCAACTGATGCCTTAATACCCTCGGGCAATTGAAACTCAACAGGATGGGAATGACCGAGGGTCAAGATAAGTTTGTTACCAATTACCTGTGCCTTGTAACCAACACCAACTATCTCAAGAACTTTCTGATAGCCCTGTAAGACCCCTGTAACCATATTAGAGATAATACTTCTGGTAAGACCATGAAGTGCTCTTTCAACCTTTGAATTGTCTGCCCTCTCTACCGCTATATTGCCATCATTCACTGAAACCTTAATTCTTTCTGGATAGTTCCAGCTCAGTTCTCCTTTTGGCCCTCTGACCTTTATTGCATTTCCTTCTAAAAATACATCTACATTTTTAGGTATTTCTATTGGCTTTTTACCGATCCGTGACATTTATTCTCCTCTATCTATAATCTACGATTTTAAAGCATAATTAAATAGGCATACTTTAAAAATCCCCCTTAATCCCCTTTTGCTAAAGGGGGACTGAGGGGGATTACCAAACATAACAGATGACTTCTCCTCCAACCCCTTTGTGGCGACAGGCCTTATCACTTAACACCCCCTTCGATGTTGTCAGAATCGCAATTCCAACAGCACCCATTACTTTAGGGATCTCATCTCTTCCAACATAAATCCTCCGGCCTGGCTTACTTACCCTCTTCAATCCAGAGATAACACTCTCATTCTCCACGTACTTCGGGAATACCCTCAGTACGCCCTGCCTTTTATCCTTCAATATTTTATATGCCCTTATAAAGCCCTCTTCCTTCAATATCTTTACTATCTCTAACTTCATTCTCGAAAGAGGTATATCAACCTTTTCTGTCTTTATACGCGTTGCATTCCTTATCCTTGTAAGCATATCTGAAATAGGATCAGTTAACATTATCCACCTCTACCAGCTCGATTTTATTACTCCAGGTATCTGACCCTCGAGAGCAAGTCTTCTAAAACAGATTCTGCATATACCGAACTTCCGTAGATAGCCCCTGGGTCTACCACATAACTTACACCTGTTGTGTCCCCTCACCCTGAATCTTGGTAGCCTCTTGGCCTTTTCCATCATACAAATCTTAGCCATAACCCACCTTTCACTTCTTATTTCTCACTTCCCATTTCTAAGTCCTAAAAGGTATCCCTAAATAGCGTAAAAGGGCCTTGCCTTCTTCATCCGTCTCAGCAGTAGTACAGATTGTGACATCAAGCCCGTGAACCATTTCGACCCTGTCATAATCTATCTCAGGAAATATAAACTGCTCTTTGAGGCCAAGAGAATAGTTACCTTTTCCATCAAAAGACCTTACCGATACCCCCTTGAAATCCCTGATCCTCGGCAGGGCAAGACTTATCAGCCTGTCAAGGAATTCATACATTCTATCCCCCCTAAGGGTTACCTTACAACCTATGGGCATACCCTTCCTTAATTTAAAGCCCGCTATTGATTTTTTCGCTTTCGTCACAACTACCTTCTGACCAGTTATTAATGAAAGCTCCTTCTGGGCTGCATCGAGGAGTTTTATATTCTGTATTGCCTCTCCAAGACCAACATTAAGGACAACCTTTTGAACCTTAGGTACCTCCATTACATTCTTATACAAAAATTCTTTCATCATGGTCGGGATAACCTCTTTAAGGTATCTTTCTTTGAGTCTCGGCGCTATCACCGGTCTATAACCTCCTTGCATTTTTTACATACCCTTACCTTCTTACCATCTGACAGAACTGTATTGCCGATCCTCGTCGGTTTGTTACACTTTGGACATATAAGCATTACATTTGATATATGAATTGGTGATTCTTTCTCGATAATTCCGCCCTGGGTATACTTCCTGCTCGGCTTCATATGTTTCTTAACCATGTTAAGCCTCTCCACCCGGAGCCTTCCCTTTGATGGGTAAACAGAAAGGACCCTTCCCTTTTTACTCTTTTCCCTGCCAGTAATTACCACGACTGTATCGTTCTTCTTGATACCCAACCCCATAATCCATCATCCAGTTCAAGATTTAAATTGCGTTCCTTAATTTTTAATTTTGCATTTTGCATTCTAAATTTTTTAAAGTACCTCCGGGGCCAAGGAGATTATCTTTGTAAACTCTTTCCACCTGAGCTCCCTCGCAACAGGACCAAATATCCTTGTCCCAACAGGTTCACCCTGTGCATTTATAAGAACGACCGCGTTCTGGTCAAAACGTATATAAGATCCATCAGGCCTCTTATGCTCTTTCCTTGTCCGTACCACAACGGCCTTTGCTACCGTTCCTTTTTTTATGTTGCTGTCAGGCAAAGCCTCTTTGACACTGACAACAACTATATCACCAAGCCTTGCATACCTTTTATGGAAACCTCCGAGCACCTTTATACACTGCACCTTCTTGGCACCTGAATTGTCAGCTACCTCAAGCATGCTCCTCAGCTGAATCATCCTCACTCACTCCTATCAACCTCTATTACCACCCAACTCTTGTCCTTGCTGTGTGGTCTTGTCTCTATAATCTTGACGGTATCTCCAATACGGCACCTGTTCTCCTCATCATGTGCCTTAAACCTTTTCACCCCTTTTACTGTCTTCTTATATACAGGGTGCTGAAAAAGTCTTGTCACAGCCACAACTACCGTTTTATCCATCTTATCACTGACAACTTTACCTGTGTATATCTTCTTAGACATTTCTACTCCCAACCACTTCCCATTTCCTACTTTTTATTTGATTTCTCTGTCATTATTGTCAATACCCTTGCGATATCTTTTTTCACAGTACGTATGCGCATCGGGTTCTCTATTTCACCTGTAGCTTGCTGAAACCTCAGATTAAAAAGCTCTTTTCTGAGTTCTTCCTCTTTCTGTATCAATTCGTCTATAGTCATTGCCTTAAGCTCAGATGGTTTCTTCACAGAACCTCCTCATCCCTTTTTACAAACTTTGTTGCTACAGGCAATTTATGAGAGGCAAGACGCATGGCCTCTTTTGCAACCTCTTCGCTCACGCCAGACATCTCATATAGAATCTTCCCCGACCTTACAACTGCAACCCAATATTCAGGTGCACCTTTACCCTTACCCATTCTTGTCTCAGCCGGCTTTTTGGTTATCGGTTTATCAGGAAAGATCCTGATCCATACTTTGCATCCCCTTTTGGCATGGCGCGTAATCGCAATCCTTGCTGCCTCGACCTGCCTACTGGAAATCCAACCGGGTTCAAGTGCCTTCAGACCGAATTCACCAAATGAGACTGCAGAGCCTCTATAGGCCTTTCCGTCCATTCTACCTTTCTGCATCTTTCTGTATTTAACCTTTTTGGGCATTAACATGACATCACCCTAATTTCAAAGTAATCAGTAGACAGTAATCAGTAAACAGCAAGAATTATTAAGGCTGTTAATTACTGAATACCGTATGCTGTCTACTGTATCTTTTCTGGTAATATATCTCCGTGGTAAATCCACACCTTAACTCCAATAACACCGTAGGTTGTTCTCGCCTCTGCAAAGCCAAAGTCTATATCAGCCCTGAATGTATGGAGTGGGACCCTCCCCTCCCTGTACCACTCTGACCGTGCTATTTCAGCCCCAGCGAGCCTCCCCGAGCATGCGATCTTTACCCCGAGGGCACCGAATCTCGGGGCAGAAGCCACAGCCTTTTTCATCGCTCTTCTGAATGCAACCCTTTTTTCGAGCTGAAGGGCTATATTTTCTGCAACAAGTTGAGCATCTACTTCTGGTTTCCTTATCTCTTTTATATCTATTGCAACCTCTCTGCCTGTCATCAGTTTAAGATCTTTCCTGAGCTTTTCAACCTCACTTCCCTTTTTACCGATAACAATCCCGGGTCTTGCAGTGTGGATTATCACCCTTACATTCTGACCAGCCCGTTCTATACCTATCTTTGAGACACCTGCATCGAAGAGCCTATCTTTAAGCGCCTTTCTTATTGTTATGTCTTCGAGAAGTTGTTCAGCATAACCCCTATCAAGATACCACCTCGAATCCCAGGTCTTTATTATCCCGAGCCGATTCCCTATAGGATGTGTCTTCTGACCCAAATTTACCTCCTATGTAAAAATACAAATTCCAAATCCCAAGTTCCAAATAATAACCAATGACCAAATTCTAATAACCAAACAGTATTTTGGAATTTGGTTATTGAGATTTATCTGGTTATTGGTGCTTGGTTATTGGAATTTTCATCCTCCTTTATGGACAACCACTCACGATGTTTCATTTTTCCTCGGACAAAATCAGTGTTATATGACAGGACCTTTTCCTGATAACATTTGCCCTTCCCATTGCCCTCTGTTCGATTCTTTTCATTACAGGTCCCTGATCAACGAATGCCCCTACAATCTTCATAGCTTCAGGATTAACAACCTTTTTCTGCTCCGCATTTGACATCGCCGACTTAAGGAGTTTTTCGATAAACCTTGCCCCTCTATACGGCATAAAGCGGAGAAACAGAAGCGCGTCACCGGCACTTCTACCCCTTATCTGGTCTATTACCCTCCTTGCCTTCCTTGGAGTAATCCTTGTAT
>JBFMAM010000099.1:4337-6199 GCA_040755805.1 Nitrospirota bacterium | reverse complement strand
ATCACTCCTGATCTCTGGTAAGTTTGTAAGGTCAAGGGCTATTTGAAATACATAGAGTGCTTCCTCATATCTTCCTGCATCTGCCAGATAGTGGCCGTAGTTTATATTCCATCTCGCAATTATGTGGGGCAGGTTGTTTGATAGCTCCCAATCTTTTGGGGGTTTTGCTGCGGTTATCTCCTCAAAGTCCTTTTTTGCAGCATGCAACGGAGTGTCTGGCTTAACCTCCACAGGGTCTGTTGGGATATATCCTCTCGTATTCTGAATCATTGTATCAATACTTAACGGTTTTGTAGTGGCCATATCTCCAGATATTTCAGCTATCCCTTCGTTTCCGAAAAAAACATTGGCAAGTCCCTGGGTCATCATCATGAACTCGGTTCCCTTTACGCCTGCAACAGCAGTTGGACTCTTAATCCTGTAATCCACATTTTCACCTGCAAGTCGGATAACAGATGCCCTGAGCTTCCCCTGTGTAATGCTAAACATACCATCCTTTTTGTTTTTACCAATAATAAAGTCTGTTATCTCAAGTTCTGTATTATTTGATAGGGTTAGTTTACTTCCGTCAGACAGTGACAATACTGCCCACCCATCGGCACCTGTCTTTATCCAGTAACCCTTTTCAACTATAGTACCCTTTTTAGCGGTCTGATAGGGTATATTATTTCTCTCTCTGTAAGAGACACTCCCGCTAATCTCATCAACCTTACTTACAGCTCCCTCACTATATGAAGGCATAGCGTAAATCAATAAAAATACGAAGACAAACGATATTCCTTTCATATTACGCATAAACATTTTGGTCCCCTCCTTTTTAAGTGATTATATGCACAGAGCAAGAGATACATGGGTCATAACCTCTGACTATCCCTTCGCTTCCCTTTTTGACAAAATCCGCTGACTTATCCATATTATTTTGCAGGAAATGGTATATATCCCTCTCGATATGTCCGAGGTTCTGAGATGTGGGTGAAATTATTGAGCAACTTTTTATATATCCCCTCTCATCAACCTTATATCTGTGAATAAGTATTCCCCTCGGCGCCTCTGTTATCCATGTTGCCTCACCAGGTCTCATCTCAAAATTAATGGAAAGGTTATCATGCCTTTCATAGCTCCTGATAATCCTTATTGCTTCATGAAAGGCATATGCTATCTCTATGGACCTTGCTATTATACCCATCTGAGTATTTGTTATGGGCAGTGTTATACCAGATTCTTTCATTACGTCTCTAATCTCAAATGGTAGTTTGTCATGATTCAGATCAAGCCTTGATATGGGACCAACAAAATAAGGGCTCGCCGATGTATCCCTTTTGATTCCCGAGTGGAGTGCTGTCGAATATTCCACCTGATATTCCTGAATACATTCCAGAAATCTATCCATTGGTCTATCCAGCCCCTTATTTGAGATAACGTGACCTTTATTTATCTTTTCCCCGGCTACCGTTCCTATCTCAAATAAAAAGGAATCATCAAGCTCGGTAATGGCTATGTCAAAACTGTCCTTTATTTCAGGTCCTGCGCCCATAGAATTACAAAAACAGTTATCACCGGGATATAAACAATTAACGGCAATTATCACCGCATTTCTCCTTAATAAATCATATTTTTGATCCCTGACAGGCCCTTCTAAAAATACCTTATCAATAAGCTTGAGAGCTGATATGTCACACGCCCTCATTCCAAAAAATGCTATCGGTTTGTCTTCATTTAAAAATCCCCCCTGCCCCCCTTTGCTTCCGCCTGAGGCGGAGGGGGGTGTGGAGGGATTTATTGTTATCCCCTTTTTTGATTTTTTAAATATAAAGATATTCTGCACAGGAGGATTCAGGAATCTTTTAAAGGAATCAGGACCT
>JBFMAM010000099.1:0-4237 GCA_040755805.1 Nitrospirota bacterium | reverse complement strand
CCCTTTGCTTCCGCCTGAGGCGGAGGGGGGTGTGGAGGGATTTATTGTTATCCCCTTTTTTGATTTTTTAAATATAAAGATATTCTGCACAGGAGGATTCAGGAATCTTTTAAAGGAATCAGGACCTGTAGAAAATGAAAAAATAATCCCCCCTGCCCCCCTTTAGTAAAGGGGGGTAAGGGGGGATTACTAAGCCTGTAAGAGCCTGCTCCTTGATGATCTTTATAACCAGCCGGAATATCATGAAAATCTATTTCTGTGAGAATTATTACATCATCTTCAATCTTAGGTCCAATGATTGTATGGGAATCTTTTAATCTTTCAAAAATAAGCGTTAGATGGTCTTTTTTTATTTTTTTCATTTAGTCACTCATACTGCAAAAATAACATAACAAAGTGCAAAAATCAAAGCCTGCCTCCTTTTCCATCCAGCCCTTATATCCCGTCAGGTCCTCAGACCTGACGGCACGGTTGATGTATCTGACCTTTGGATGGAATTAGTGGAGGAGTTTGTTAATGTCCTTTATACGCTGCACTACTGGTGGGTGTGAATAATAAAAGGCAGCATACAGGGAATAAGGATGAAGGTTTGAAAGGTTTTCTTTAGACAGCTTTATTAGGACACTGGTCATACTCTCAATATTTCCTGTCAGTACAGTTGCAAATTGGTCTGCTTCTCTTTCAAATCGCCTTGAAATATAATTGCAAAAAGGAACGAAGGGAAAAGAGACAATGCTTCCAATGAAACCCAGTATGACAATTTTCGCAAAGAGCGTGGCAGAACTGTGGAAAGCAGCAGTGATTTAAAAAAGTCAGTTATCCATAATTTAGGTGTTATTGTCCTGAACCCATATTTGTTTTCTATCCTGAATGTGGTGTAAAGATTAAAGGGGATTGAAACAATAGTTCCAGCATAACTTAAAAGCAGGAAAAAGACTGTGCCTGATAAGACAAAGGGCAGGTTCAGAGATGAGATCCATGAATTGTAGATATTTAACAAACCGCCGAACAGAAATACAAGCAGGGCTACATTACTAAAGACAGATTCAATGAGACCAAGGCGGCTGTGTTCGAGAGTATACTCCCTGGTTTTTTCAAGGACTCCTTCATCAATATAACCTTCAAATCCAGATGGGATGTCTGTGCCGTATTTTTTCAAATGACTCAGGTTCAGAAGCCTGAGCCAGTAGCTGAATAATACGACGAAAAGATAACTAACAAAAATAACCACCGCCGGATAGTTTTTCATCGCTGTTTTATTTTATAAGTTACTACACATTAGTATAAAATTAATAACTATGGCAAAGCCAGTTGTCGTTATAGTCGGTAGACCGAATGTGGGCAAGTCCACCCTGTTTAACAGGATGACAGGGTCTCATGCTGCAATTGTTGAGGATATTCCAGGTATTACAAGAGACAGGAATTACATCGATGCAGAGTGGGAAGGGAAAAGGTTTGTTGTGGTTGATACAGGCGGCTTTTACCCAGAGCCTCCTGAAGACATCTTTTTACAGATCAAGGAACAGGCTATCTTTGCTATTGAAGAAGCAGACGTCATAATACATCTCCTCGATGGTAAAGAAGGCTTAAACCCATCGGACATGGAACTTGCAAGGCTGCTCAGGGCATCAGATAAAAAGGTATTCTGGGCAGTAAACAAGATTGACGGTCCTACGCGTGAAGAAAGGGTTCATGATTTTTATCCGATAGGCACTGATGAATTGTGGCCTGTTTCTGCTACAACTGGATATGGATACGATGATTTTATGGAGAGATTAATTTCTATTCTTCCCTCATATATCGAAGAAAAGATTGATTATCCAAAGATTGCGGTGGTTGGTAGGCCGAATGTTGGGAAATCCACCTTGATAAATACCCTCCTCGGTAAGAAGAGGATGATTGTAAGCCCTGTTCCAGGGACAACAAGGGATTCTATAGACAGCATATGCAGTTACTATGGAAGGAAATATTTATTAATTGATACCGCCGGGCTGAGGAGAAAGGGTAGAATAGGGTACTCTATTGAGAGATTCGCGATGGTCAGGGCAATCAGGAGCATAGAGAGATGCGATGTTGCACTCATTGTCATAGATGCAGATGAGGGCATAGTAGAGCAGGATCAGAGGATAGCAGGTATTGTTGAAAGTTATGGCAAAGGTGCAGTTTTCCTCCTGAATAAGTGGGACATTATTGATAAACCTGGAGAAGCGTATAGAAGATTAGGCAAGGAATTGAGCAGAAAGATGTGGTTTATGCGTTATGCACCGGTTCTGACTGTATCGGCCACGGAGAAGAAACGTATTACAAAGGTTTTCCCTATAATAGACGAGATAATAAGAGAGAGGAAGAAGAGGATACCTACGGCAGAACTGAACAGGCTTTTAAGTGAGGCTATATCCGATATGCATTTGCCTTTGCACAGAGGGAAAGCAGTAAAACTTTTCTATATAACACAGGTTAAGACAGAGCCACCTATTTTTGTGGTATTCACCAACTATCCTGCTGCCTTAAAGGATGTACACATACGATATATAGAAAAGGGCTTAAGGGAGAGGTTCTTATTCAAGGGAACCCCTATCAGGATTTATGTCAAGGCTAGAGAAAAAGGAAAAGACGAGTGAGATATCTAAAAATCATACTGAGGAGTTTTGTAGATTTTTTTAAAGATGGAGGGGTAATGCTCGCAGGCTCCATCTCTTACTTCACCATGATGGCGCTGATGCCATTCTGTCTTTTCCTGGTAACCATATTCGGATATCTTCTTGGACATTATTACGGGTTCTATCAGTTTTTCTCTAATAAACTTATAAGTTTTTTCCCTGCCATAACATCAGAGATTACAAAGGAGTTAGGAAAACTTATCGCATTCAAAGGAATTGGAACATTCAGTATAGTTCTATACGGGATTCTTTCATATCAGGTCTTTTCTTCCCTTGAGAATGCATTGAATGTGGTTTTCAAGGTCAGGGAGAGGAGGAATTTCTTCTGGTCCATTGTCCTCTCATTGATTATTATTACACTGATAATCGTTATCATTGTTGTTTCCTTTATGGCAACGTCATTAATTCCCCTTTTGAAGGCATTAAAACCGATGTTCCCCAAATTACGAATAGGTATGATAACAGGTTTCCTCATAAGATATGTTATTCCTTTCTCAATCGTACTTTTTACAGTTACAGTGCTTTATATTCTTCTTCCAAAGAGCAAAGTCAGAACTTCCCATGCATTTATTGGTGCCCTTTTCACAACTGTATTCCTCGAGATTGCAAAGCATCTCTTTACATGGTATGTGGGAACTATCGCAAAATTTGGTACGATATACGGCTCACTTACTACATTTGTTGTATTTCTGCTATGGGTATTCTATTCCTCCTGTATCTTTCTGATTGGTGCTGAGATAGTACACAATCAGGGTAGTAATAAGGGTAAAAGGTTATATAATAAGCAATAGGTTTTTAATGTCATTGCGAGGCTGACGAAGTCAGCGGAAGCAATCTCAAAACAAGGAAAAGAACCAATAGATTGCTTCGCGGAGTTTACCCTGAGCGAGGAGATTCTTCGTCCGCCTTTGGCGGACTCAGAATGACAGCAGACGAAAGGATTGCAGTAAGCGAAGGGCTCACAATGACAATGAGGAGCCTTGTGTGTTAGATTTAGTTGGTAAAGTCGTTGAGGTAGAAACAGGAGAGATGACATATACAGGTAGACTCATTGAGGTCGGAGAGGATGAGTTCCATCTTGAATCAGAAAGTGGCTGGATTGTCATACCCATTGATAGGATTGCATTTATAAGAGAGAAAGAGGGTTAGTTAGCCCATGTCGCCCAATAAGAACTGTATTAATGTTACTGCTGAGATAGCAGCAGTTTCAGCCCTAAGAATCCTCTTACCGAGAGAGATGGTGAGTAACCCTTTTTCTTTTGCGAGGGTGACTTCTTCTTTTGTAAACCCACCTTCAGGGCCGATAATTAAGTGAAGCGGTGAAGCGGTGAAGCGGTGAATGGGAGAAGGTGAAAGCTTGCGTATAGCGTCATTTAGTGATAAACCCCCTTCTTCCCAAAATATGAAACCTTTTATTTCACCGTGTCTCCGTTTCACCGTATCTACGTTTCGTTCAAAATGCTCCATGTGTTTAATGAAAAATTTAAAATCAACCGGTTCATGGACAACGGGTATTACACTTCTTCCTGATTGTCTTGATGCCTCTTCAGCAATTTTTCTCCAGCGTGCAACCTTCC
>JBFMAM010000098.1:0-6211 GCA_040755805.1 Nitrospirota bacterium | reverse complement strand
AAAGAGGCTATACAGTATTGTTCACAAAAATAATAAAAACGGAGTATTTATCAACTGAAAATTAGATCAATTTTGCTAAACTACAGTAATAATATTTGAAAATTACTTCCTGAAAGACGCATTGAAAACTTTGTGTCAGAACGTGTATATTTCAATCGAAAATCAATAAGGTAAAGAGCACCTGTAATGCCTTTGGATATATATAACTATAAATTATAAGATTATTTTATAAGTTAATTAGTATTATTAAGTTGACAAATAGAGTCTGTGTCCCTCTTATCCTATAAGGAGGGACTTACTTAACTCAAAAATCCATCACGCACAAAATTATATTTCCTGTTCTTTGAATAGTTGTTTTCCCGGGATTCAAATTTGTATGGACAGAAAACTTATTTAGTATAAAACAATGATAGCGTGATTCTACTTTCTGTATAGTTAACGATAGGGGTCCGTTAGGGGCAGTAAGAGATTTAGATTTGTCTTATGCCGCAGCAAAAGTGATTGATATGATAGTGTTGGGCATATGTGTGGTCAGGATTGAATATATGGGCATGGATACTAAGTATATAAAGGCAGCAAAAGATATCTTTAGAGACTACTCATTAATGCAACTTTTACAGAATAAATAAGAAATCCAACTTATATAACAACTTCTTCCTGTAACCTGATGTTTGACAAGTCACGACAAGGTATGTAGATTACAACAGATAATTAATATCAATAATGTAAATTTTTCAGAAGCTATGCTGCCTTTACAAAAAGATAATAGTATTGGGAAACATGTCGAAACAGCTGCTCATCATCTGCTTAGGGCAGTGCCCAGAGCAAGCGCAGGGGATAATGTATCGTCTGTGTTCAATACACTTAGAGGGCATCATTATGAATCTGCAACAGCTGTCTATATTTTAGATGAAAACAAACAATTACTTGGGTTAGTTCCCATGGCAAAACTTATCGCAGCACAGCCTGAGCAACAGATGTCAGACTTGATGCGCAAGAATGTGCCAACTGCCTTATTGAGTGATGATCAGGAAAGAGTTGCAGCCCTTGCAGTACACCACTACCTCCCAGCAATACCTGTTATTGATAACGAAGGGTGCTTTTTAGGGGTTGTGCCACCAACGAGTTTAATCAGGATTCTGCGGGAAGAACACTTGGAGGATTTACACCGCATTGCTGGAATATCTGATAGGGCCAAACTTTATTCATTCGCTGAAGCGTCACCAGTTCGACGAGCAAAAGACCGACTGCCATGGCTCATAGTAGGATTTCTTGGAAGTATGATAGCAACGCTGGTTATGACCTATTTTGAGGCAGCTCTTCAAGCACGAATTGCAGTTGCTTTTTTTATCCCGGCTATTGTATACCTCGCCGATGCAATTGGAACTCAAACTGAGGCGATCACCGTGCGCGGACTTTCTCTCAGTCAATTATCATTTAAACAGTTATTTTTTGGAGAACTTAAAACTGGGACATTGATTGGTCTGATACTCGCCTTTATAGCTATCCCTTTTGTTTTTTTGTTCTTTGGAGATTATTGGTTGGCTATGGCGGTTGGTATCTCACTGTTTGCTGCCGGTACAATTGCAAATTGTGTAGGATTACTGTTCCCATGGTTGCTTTCTAAGATGGGAAAGGACCCAGCCTTAGGAAGTGGACCAGTCGCTACCATTATCCAAGACGTACTCAGCATTTTGATCTACTTTCTCATTGTAACTGTCATCTTGCTCTGAATTTAAGTTTGATAATCTGGCAGGATAAGAAGGTTAAAAGAAGAAAGTCATACAATATCTGTTAGGTCAAGTTTTATCTTTTACAGTTCGGACGATTCTGTCTTGATATAAAGCTCTTTTAGTTGTTTTGGCTCGACTGTTGACGGAGTACCGCTCATAAGGCAGAACGCCTTCGATGTTTTTGGAAAGGCGATTACATCCCTGATGGATGTTGCACCTACCATAATCATTACAAGCCTGTCAAGACCCAGAGCTATTCCTCCATGTGGAGGTGCGCCATATTCGAGTGCATCCAGTAAAAATCCAAATTTAACCCTTGCCTCTTCCTCAGATATCCCAAGAATCTCAAACATCTTCCTCTGCAAATCACGTCTGTGGATACGGATGCTCCCGCCTCCTATCTCATAGCCATTGAGAACAATGTCGTATGCCTTTGCCCGTAAAGAGGTGAGAAGTGAGAAGTGAGAAGTGAGAAATTTATTGCCAGAAATATCCAGGTTAATCATTTTTTCAATATCCTCATCCATCGGTGATGTGAAGGGATGGTGCATCGCCTCGAACCTGCCTTCCTCGTCATTCCATTCGAGAAGCGGGAAATCTGTAATCCAGACAAACTTATATCCCGGCCTTATCAAGTTCAGTCTCCTTCCAAGTTCAATTCTCATCCTGCCTAAGACATCATAAACGACCTCCTTCTTATCAGCAACAAAGAGCATCAAATCCCCTTCCCCTGCTTCAAGCCTCTTTGCCATCTCTCTCATTATTTCTTCGGGGAAAAACTTTGCTACGGGGGATTCAAAACCTCCGCCTGAGGCGGATTTTACTTTTATCCATGCCAGTCCCTTTGCACCAAGAGAGACAGCCTCTTCTGTAAACAGGTCTATTTCTTTTCTCGAAAGACCTGCCATACCTTTGCCATTAATAGCCATCACACTTCCGCCAGATTGAAGGGCATCGAGAAATATTTTGAATGAGCCCTTTTCTGATAGGTCAGCCATGTTCTTTAATTCAAGCCCAAATCTTAAATCAGGTTTATCAGTCCCGTATCTTTCTATAGACTCGTAAAAACTCAATCTTTCAAATGGTGTCTCAAGTTCTACATCGAGGACATCTTTAAAGAGCCTCTTCATCATGCCTTCTATAACCTCCATGACATCTTCTCTATCGGCAAAAGACATCTCAAGGTCAACCTGAGTGAATTCAGGCTGTCGGTCTGCGCGCAGGTCTTCATCCCTGAAACACTTCACGATCTGGAAATACTTCTCAAAGCCGGAGACCATCAGTATCTGTTTGAAAAGCTGCGGGGATTGAGGCAGTGCATAAAAATATCCTGGATTCAGACGGCTCGGCACGAGATAGTCCCTTGCGCCTTCGGGAGTAGATTTTGCGAGCACAGGTGTCTCTATCTCAAGAAAGCCTTTTTCATCAAGATAATCCCTGATAACCTTGGTGACCTTATGTCTAACGATTAAATTTCTCTGCATCTCGGGCCTTCTCAAATCAAGACATCTGTATTTGAGTCTCAATGCCTCGGATGCATCTCCGGCATCTTCCACTCCGAAGGGCAGAGGTGATGATTCATTCAAGACATCAAGTTTATCCGCATACATCTCGACTATACCAGTTGGAATATTCAGATTTTCAGTTCCCTCGGGTCTCTTTCTGATCTCACCTGTAACAGAGATTACATATTCACTCCTAAGGTCATGTGCAAGCTCATGCGCATCTCGTGATTTTTCAGGATTAAAGACTATCTGCAATATTCCGCTCCTGTCACGCAAGTCTATAAATATAAGTCCACCGTGGTCTCTGCGCCTGAAGACCCATCCACACAGGCTCATATTTTTTCCTATATCTGATTCTCTTATTTCACCACAACCTTTATCCCGAATCATGTAACCTCTTTCTTTATCTTATCTACCTCCTCAGACGTTAAATATCTGTATGTCCTTGGTTCAAGTTCGCCCAATTCAAGGCCGTTTATCCTTATCCTCTTGAGCTTAAGTACAGGATGTCTTAACTTATCGAGCATGCGCCTTATCTGTCTTTTCTTCCCTTCATATATTGTTACCTCAAGCCATGAGTTGTTTTCTGTCCTCCTGATTATCTTTACCTTTGCAGGAGCCGTCATTCCATCTTCGAGCTTTATCCCTGTCCTCAACTTTTTTATGTCTTCTTCCTCAGGAAATCCTTTCACCTTGACAAGATATGTCTTTGAAATCTTTTTTGATGGATGAGCTACTTCATATGCAAAATCCCCATCATTGGTCAATAAAACTAGACCTTCAGAGTCATAATCAAGTCTTCCCACAGGATACACCCTGTATTTTACACCCTTCAGGAAATCCTTTACAGTTGGTCTTCCTTCAGGGTCATAAAGGGTAGTTACAACTCCTCGTGGTTTATGAAACATGATATAGACCTTTGGTACTTTCTTCCTGTATCCAGTAATCAGCCTTCCATTAACCTTAATATAATCTATTGAAGGATCTGCCTTCATTCCGAGAGTTGCTATTTCACTATTTACAGTTACCCTGCCTTCAATTATCATCTCCTCAGACTTTCTCCTTGATGCAATGCCCATCTCGGAGAGAATCTTTTGAAGTCTTTTTTCCATAAAAATAAATGATAACATATTTATTCCGTGGACAGTTTTGATTTATGGTAATCCTTACAGGACTTCGTCAAAGTCCATAAAATCGCACAGCAGGATGTTCTTTTGTGTCATTCCCGCTTGTCGGGAATCCTTCTTTAACAAGTATTTAATAAGGGGAAAGATTCCGGACGAGCCGGAATGACAAACAAAAAGTAAACTTTGACGTAGCCCTGGGTAATCCTTATGAAATCTTGGAAAGGTAACATATACTTTATATGCTTATTGAACCGAAGGAGTCAGGAAATATTGGTGCCAGTTGCCATCCTATTTTGGAAGGGAGGACAGGAGATTGACTATTTATCCTTATTCTCCTCAAAGGCTTTTAGGTATTCGTCGGGAATTTTTGGAAGCTGGCCAACTACCCACTTTTGAAGACAATCAAAAGAACAGATGTCATAATCCTCGACTGACCCTCTTCCTTTCCATTGTCTGACCAAAAGCCAGCCTTTTAGCATTTCACAACGTGCATACTCTGGTGGAGTCTCTTCATCAGAACAATCAATATATTCCACACTTTTACCACAGAGATGGCAAATCGCATAACTCTTTGACATATAAATCCTTTTTTAATTTTACCATACTTTAAGTTTTTTGAAAGGGTCAAGCAGGAGATTATAGTCTTTGCACCTTTTAGTAGTGTAGAATCTATCATGAATACCAAGAAAGTAATGGTTCAAATATCAGAGGCAGGTGAGAGGCTTGATACATTCCTTGCAAGAAAAATAGGCATTACACGCTCACAGATACAAAAACTCATAGAGAAAGGGGATGTTTTAGTTAATAGACTGGCTGTCAGCAAGGATTATAGGGTGAAGACAGAAGATTCTATCTCCATAAGGATTCCTGAGAAAGAAGCAGAGGGGCTTATCGCGGAGCCGATATTTGTAGAAATACTCTATAAAGATGATTATCTCGTTGTAGTGAATAAGCCTGCAGGTATGGTTGTATATCCTGCCGCAGGCCATGGTCATGGTACACTCATGAACGCCCTTTCATACCATTGCAAAAAGCTTGCTACAGTAGGAGGTCCATTGAGACCGGGTATTGTGCACAGGCTTGATAAGGATACATCAGGTGTGATGGTCGTTGCCCTAAATGATGAAGCCTACTACAACCTTATTGAGCAATTCAGGCACAGGACAATAAACAGAAGGTATCTCGCATTAATTTATGGGAATCTCAGAGAAGATGAAGGTGAGATAGCGCTGAGGATAGGGCGGTCTGAATCTGATCGGAAGAAGATGTCAACTCGTATAAGAAAAGGGAGAGAGGCAATTACAAGATGGAAGGTACTTGAGAGATTTGGTAATGCCACATTAATTGAGGTAAGGCTCGGCACTGGAAGGACACACCAGATAAGAGTACATTTCGCTTCTACAGGGCACCCTGTGCTCGGAGACAGGATATACGGGAAGAAGGTTGAGATTGAGGTTAAGGCTAAGAAAAAGATTTCATTTCCGAGGCAGATGCTGCATGCAGAACTATTAGGATTTACTCATCCTGTAACAGGTGAGTATCTTGAATTTTCAACTCCTGTGCCGGAGGATATGGCTGAAATGATAAAAGACCTTAGAGCCCAATAAAGTGATTCAGCCATAGAGGGCACAGAGAGAATTATCTCTGAGTTCTCTGTGGTTTTCTAAATGCATTTTTGGGTCACTTGACAATATAAGAGTTTTAATCAATAACTAAGCCGTACCTGCGTTTCGGGTGAGTAGGCATAAAAGGTGGTTTCTAAAGTTAAGAGAGCCTGTATTCATGCGGGTTTACATAAAGACCCCAATATTTTTCCTCCAAATGTTGTAGGCACACGATTAATAAT
>JBFMAM010000097.1:0-6211 GCA_040755805.1 Nitrospirota bacterium | reverse complement strand
GCTCATGATTTTAAGTATTCCTTTAAGCGAATATTAGATCCTAAAAGTAAATCTCCTAATACATGGGTACTCGAAAAAATCCTCGGTGCAGAAGAGTTTATGAAGGGAAGGGCAGGGGATGTTAAAGGCATAAGGGTTAAAGATGATTATACACTCGAGATACGCATTGAAAAACCATTCTCTCCATTCTTAAGCCTTCTTACCATGTCTGCTGCCTATGTTGTACCCCGAGAAGAAATAGAGAGATGGGGGCTTGATTTTTCGAGTCATCCTGTCGGGACAGGGCCTTTTATACTGAAAGAATGGTTGCCAAACAGGGAGTTAAAACTCGAAAAAAGGGAGGATTATTTTGATACCCCGGCAAAGCTAAAAGGCATAATTTACAGGATAATACCCGAAGATTTGACCGCAATAACAGAGTTTGAAATTGGAAACCTCGATATAATTACTATACCAGTATCAGAATATTCAAGATATAAAAACGACCCTCAAAGACAACCTCTTATTTTGTCTATCAAGGGCTTAAATACTTATTATCTGGGTCTCAATTGTTCAAAACCACCTTTTAATAACCTCACTCTCAGAAAGGCTATGAGCCATGCCATTGACAGGGAAAAGATACTCAATACAATTTATGAGAAACGCGGAAGATTAGCATCTAGCCCTGTGCCTGATATCATGAGAAAATGGAATACTCCATCTTATTATGAATACAATCCTGAAAAGACGAAGGAATTGATTAAAAAAGAATTGTTGCATGGCATCACAGTAAATTTTTACATAACAGCAGACCAGGAAGTCATTGATATAGCAGAGGTTATCCAGTCTTATATCCGAGCAGTAGGGATAGATGTCAGGATAAAACAGCTCGAATGGAGTGCCTATAAAGAGGCTATCAATGAAGGAGAACCTGATATGTTCTATCTTAGCTGGTGGGCTGATTACCCTGACCCGGAGAATTTTCTCTTCCCACTATTTCATTCTTCTAATCACGGGGCAGGTGGAAACAGGACAAGATATACCAACCATACTGTAGATTCATTGATAGAGAAAGGCCAGCATGCAATGGATGGAAAAAAGAGGAATTTATTTTATAAAAAGGCAGAAGAACTGATTGTCGCAGATGCGCCATGGGTTTTTCTCTGGCACAGAACCGACTTTACAATCAGACAGCCATGGGTAAAAAACTATAAAATCTACCCCATTTACAGTATGGATAAGGGTACAGATATCTCCCTATGAAACCTCGAAGATAAACTCTATCTCAAGAGGTGAGTTAAGGGGCAGGACATTTACACCAATTGCGACCCTCACATGTCTGCCCTTTTCGCCAAAGATTTCGAAGAGAAAATCCGAGGCTGCATTCAAAACCTTTGGCTGCTCTTTAAAATCAGGCGCTGATGCAATATAACCCGTAATCTTAACGCATTTTCTGATTTTATCAAAGCCCCCTAAATGTGATTTCAGAATTGACAGTGCATTAATTACAGCCTGTCTTGCATCTTCCTGTGCTTCCTGTGAAGAAACAGATTCGCCTACTCTGCCTGTTCTTGTCAGTTTTCCATCCCTCAGAGGAAGTATTCCACTGAGAAATAATAGATTCCCTGTCTGAACACAGGGCACATAAGAGCCGAGTGGCTTTGGTGCTTCTGAAAGTTCGATGCCTAATTCTTTAAGCTTTTGTTCATGCATAGGAAATTATAAACCACTGAGGCACTGAGGCACAGAGATTTAAGAACATAAATTTTAAAAACTCAAAAATGATTTTCTTTTTTATTTTTTCTCTGTGTTCTCTGTGGTTAATTAATTTTCATTGTCTTACAACCCCAATTCCTCTGGTATCCCTATCCTTCCGAGCACTGCAGATGCTGCTGCAACAGCAGGATTGGATAAATATACCTCGCTCTCGGGATGGCCCATCCTGCCGACAAAATTTCTGTTGGTGGTTGCAATTGCCCTTTCGCCTTTAGCGAGTATCCCCATATGGCCACCGAGGCACGGGCCGCATGTTGGTGTGGAGACTACTGCCTCTGCCTCTATAAATATATCCAGCAGCCCTTCTTTCATTGCTTCTCTGTAGATCTTCTGTGTAGCAGGAATAACAATCATTCTCACATTTGGGCTAACCTTTCTGCCTTTTATAACCATTGCCGCCTCTCTTAAATCCTCAAGGCGTCCATTTGTGCATGAGCCTATAACAACCTGGTCGATGGCTACTTCGAAGAGCTCTGCCGCTGGTCTTACGCTTGATGGAAGATGTGGACATGAAACGGTAAGAGGGATCTTTGAACAGTCATATTCACGCACATCAATATATTTTGCATCGTCGTCAGATGTATAAAACTTATATGGCCTCTTTGCCCTTTCCTTTACATAAGAATCTGTGATTGCATCAGGCACAATTATTCCACTCTTCCCACCGGCCTCTACAGCCATGTTACATATGGTAAGCCTTCCGTGCATCGGAAGATTCCTTATAGTTTCTCCCTCAAACTCCATTGCCCTGTAAAGTGCGCCATCAACGCCTATATCTCCAATTGTATAAAGTATTAAATCCTTACCTCCAACCCACTTATTGAGTTTGCCATAATATATAAACTTCATTGATTCAGGAACCCTGAACCAGCACTCTCCTGTTGCCATTGCAGCAGCTACATCTGTTGAGCCCACACCTGTTGAGGATGCCCCTATTGCACCATAGGTGCATGTATGGCTGTCAGCACCAATGATTAAATCACCGGGCACAACAAGCCCCTCTTCGGGAAGAAGCGCATGCTCAATGCCCATCCTGCCTACTTCAAAATAAAGGCTGAGATTATATTCCCTCGAAAAATCTCTCAGCATCCTGCACTGCTCTGCCGCCTTGATGTCTTTCTGTGGAGCAAAATGGTCTGGTATAAGGGCTATCCTGTCTTTATTAAATACATTATTTGCCCTGATCTTTTTAAATTCTGATATTGCAATTGGTGCGGTTATGTCATTTGCGAGTATAAGGTCAACCTTCGCATTTATTAATTCACCAGGCGAAACCCTTTCCTTTCCTGAATGTACTGCGAGTATCTTTTCAGTAATCGTCATACATCCTCCTCACTTTTTCCTTTCAAAACTTAACCACAGAGAACACAGAGAAACCTGGATTCCCACCTTCGTGGGAATGACACTTCTATTACCTTGTTGTCACTCCTGCCCCTGTTGTCATTCCCGCAAAAGCGGGAATCTATGGGTAAACTCCAGCAGGAATCTATTTTTAATCTTTCCACAGAGTATTCCTCTGTGCACTCCGTGGTTCATTCCCTACTTTTTCCTCTCAAAGGCCTTGCCAGCTATAAGTACAAATATAACAGATGTTCCGATAATTACGGCTACATCTATTATAAACAAAAAATCAGGACTCATCGGGCCTGTCTTAAAATGGAAGATTGCATGTTTCATTGCATCAATACCATAAGTTAAGGGATTCAGTTTTGAGGCGATCTTCAGAACTTCTGGCAGAAGCTTTACAGGATACATCGCCCCTGAAAGAAAAAACATCGGCATGATTATGAAGTTCATTATTACACTGAAACTTTCATAACTCTCATAGAATGTCGCAAGGACGATCCCGAAAGAGGATATAGAAAATGATATAGAAGCACATATAAGGATGACCTCTATGATTTGTAGTATGCCGAGCTTAATTCCTATGAACGGAAAAAGGGCAAGAATAACTGCTGCCTGGATGGTTGATATAACTGTACCGCTCAATGCCTTGCCGATAACTATTGAAAACCTCGATACAGGTGCAACGAGGATCTCCTTCATAAAACCGAATTCCTTATCCCAGATTATGGATATTGATGAAAACATGGAACTAAAGAGTATCGTCATGCCGAGTATTCCAGGGAAGATAAACTGGATATATGGGACCCCTGTATCAGGTGACACAAGTCTGGACATCCCTGCACCAACGATAAACAGCCAAAGAAGAGGCCTTGCGATTGCTGAAAGGAGGCGGCTCCTCTCCCTTATGAATTTTTTGAATTCCCTCCCGACTATTACATAAATTGCATTAAATTCCATAAAAGTAAAATCACCAATAACCAAATCCCAAACATCAAATAAGCTTCAATAACCAAACACCAATTGAAATTTGATGCATGATGCAAGATACAGGATGTCTGATATTTTTATCGTGTATCCTGCATCGTGTATCATGTATCTCTTTCATTGGTTATTGTAATTTGGTCATTGGTTATTTATCTAATGTCTTCTCCTGTATGCACGCATATACTCCTTAACGCCCTCAACAGGAGAAACTTCCTCTTCCCTTATAGCCTTGCCAGTGAGCTTCAAGAAAACATCGTTCAGTGTTGGCCTCTGAAGCCTTACAGAAAGAACCCTTTCCCCGATCGTCCTTATCATCTCAGGTATACAGGTATCACCCATAGCACATGTCAGATAAAGTTCTCCTCCCTTCTCTGACACATCAAACCCGAATAATCTTTTTATCTCTTTCTTTGCATTTACGTTGTCAGTGGTCGTTATATAAACGACATCTCCACCCACTGTCTTTTTTAATTCATCAGGGGTACCCATGGCAATTATCTTTCCATTGTCTATAATCGCTATTCTGTCGCAGACCTCTGCTTCTTCCATGTAATGAGTGGTCATAAAGATTGTCACATTATGTTTCTCAGGAAGTTCTGCTATGAATTCCCAGAGGTTAGCCCTGCTCTGTGGGTCAAGCCCGAGTGTTGGTTCATCAAGAAACAGGACCCTCGGCCTGTGTATCAACCCCCTCGCAACCTCAAGCCTGCGTTTCATGCCTCCTGAGAATTTCTTGACAAGGTCATCCCTTCTCTCATATAAGTCTACAAACCTCAGGGCATCATATACACGTTCCCGCATCTCGTCTTTTGGAACATTATACAGATAAGCATGAAAGACAAGGTTTTCATAGGCAGTCAGGTCTTTATCGAGGGTTGTATCCTGAAAAACTATGCCAATGGCTTTTCTGACTTCCGAGGGCTCTTTCATACAGTCATGCCCTGCAATGAATGCCCTGCCAGAAGTAGGAGAAAGGAGTGTGCAGAGAATATTTATTGTAGTGGTCTTACCCGCACCATTTGGCCCGAGAAAGCCAAAGATTGTGCCTTCTTCTACAGTGAAGGAGATATCA
The DNA here is from genome assembly GCA_040755805.1 of Nitrospirota bacterium. GTDB lineage: Bacteria > Nitrospirota > Thermodesulfovibrionia > Thermodesulfovibrionales > SM23-35 > JBFMAM01. The sequence goes on along the minus strand of JBFMAM010000097.1, from coordinate 1,053 downwards.
TTAACAGCAGTGAGGCCGTTAAATCTCTTTGTTAGATTTTCGACTTTAATTATTGACATTTACTGTAGTTTAACAAATTCCTGACTTAAGTCGGGAAGCCCTTATTAAATAGAGGGACGACGGATTTTCGTGACCCCTTTTAGACTTAGGGGGTAGCCGGGGCGGCCTACGGAATATACCACTCACGCTTCTCTTTTGGCACATACCAGTGTATAAAGTCATACCATATTCCCAGTGGTGCCTTTTCAACACCTTTAAATCTCTTATGAAGCACGGGAAGGGCATCTGGAACATAAAGAAAAGTGTAGGGTTGGTCTTCTACCAGGATTTCATGTATCCTATAGTAAATCTTTCTCCTTTTTTCTATATCAAAGGTTCTCCTGCCTGACAGTAGTAGCCTATCGATCTCCTCATTCCTGTATGAAATAAAATTAAATTCTCCTTCTCTGGTCTTTGAAGAATGCCAGATGTCGTATGCATCAGGGTCTCTTGATAAGGCCCATCCCATTATGACTGCTTCGAAGCGTTTCCTATCAATAAATTCATGAAGCATTGTCTGCCATTCAAGCACCTTTATATTCATATCAACTCCAACCTTTTTAAGGTTCTCCTTTATTATCTGTGCTGTTTTGAGCCTTGCCTCATTACCCTGGTTCACAAGGACGGTGAAACTGAAGGTCTTTCCATCCTTTTCGAGGAAACCATTCTTACCCGTCTTCCATCCTGCCTGGGTAAAAAGCATCCGTGCCTTCACCAGATTATATTCGAGGTCTTTTACTTCTGGATTGTATGCCCATGATTCTGGAGGGAATGGTCCTGTGCAAGGTGTCCCGTAACCGAGCAGAACACCATCTATAATATCCCTTTTGTTTATTGCATGTGTTAAAGCCTGCCTGACCCTTTTGTCTGAAAATCTCGGATCAAGAAGGTTATATCCTAAATATGTATATCCAAAAGAAGGATACCTGAATTTCTGAAAGTATTTGTTAAAGAATTTAGTATTTGCCTGTAGTTTATACTGCGGGGGTGTAAGACCCATAAAATCTATACCTC
>JBFMAM010000096.1:0-6276 GCA_040755805.1 Nitrospirota bacterium | reverse complement strand
TTGGCGGTTGGTATTACTACTATGACCGGCCCACAAATTGGGCACGCTATGGAGATAGCTCAAGCCGTCAGAAAAATGGCACCAGAGCTCCCTATCGTCTGGTTGCTTGCAAAGCATCTAAATTTTTGCAGGTTATTCGTCCTTACGTTCGAGTTAAAAAGCCACAACTGGAGCTTGCTTTGCATTTTCAAGAATTAAAATCAGCAGGAAAAAGAGGAAGAAAAACGCCAGAAAAAGATATAGAACTTTTTGATAGTATTCGTCAAGAAATGCAAAGGCTTAATAAGCAAGTTAGTCAAGATTTTCATAGAAAATCGGGTGAATTGCTGGGACATCCTGAAAGGGACAATCAGCAGCCAAGCCTGCCGAATGTGCTAAGTATTGTAGGTAGGAAGGTTCACAGACTAACTGGTGAGGAAGCACAAGCCAATAAGCCAGACACGAGCGCCCGACCCGAAAGGGAAGACATAGTCGGAGCTACAGGGTAATTTGTAGAAGTAGAATTTAAAGGATTCTGCGATAACAAGACTGATGCTGAATGGAATTGGAAAAACAACTATGTTGACGTTACTATTCCCGGCCCTGATTTAGCCAAGGCTGATTCTGACATAGAGATTATTGGTTTGCTTAACCCGAAGATGGAGGCAGCCAACTTCACTATAAAAAAGAAACTCAGCACACAGGCTTATGGTGACGGCACAGGTAATGGTTCTTTAGACCTTGATGGTTTGAAGAACGCTATTGATGATGGTACTAACTATTCCACCTACGGAGGGATTGACCGTTCGGTAAAAACTTGGTGGAAGGCCAACTATGATGGGACAGGTGGAAGTTTCAGCATTGACTTATGTCAGACAATGTTCGGAAACTGTACAGATGGTGACGAAAAGCCTGACCTCATATTGTGTAACCAGACAATATGGAACAAATTCCATGCCAGAATTCAGCCACAGCAGCGTTTTTCAGAGGCATCTGCGGATTTAGCTAAGATAGGCTTCCAGACATTTGAGTTCAATGGGGCTTCAGTTGTTGCTGACAATTTTTGCCCATCTGGATATATGTTTTTCTTAAACACGAAGTATGTCCAGTTCATTGTCAATCAGAATGCCAACTTCATTTGGACTCCCCCGAAATCAGGTACGGCTGAATGGGCATACGTCAGACAACTGATAGTAATGGCAAATCTGATTATCACTGCACCTTGGAGATGCGGACAGATCAGGAACGTGAGTTAGTAGGAGGTAAATATGGCAAGAAGAGAAGATGATATAAGACCTCCTGCTGAAAGAAGGCCAGCAAGGCGGGATGTTGTCGACTTAGCTGCTGATAGAAGGGCTCCTGGCCGAGGTGAAGACCCTGTAATGCTGGCAAGACAGATATTCGAAATGTTGATGAGACTCATGCAGCTTGTTCCAACATTGAGACCTGTAATTGAGGGATTTCTTAATGAGCTTGCTCAATTTGGTAGAGGGGGTGCTGGTAGAGCAGGTGTTCCGCCTTCACCAAGAGGTAGAGGAGGGTCACCTCCACCTGCAGGCCCGTTGCCAGAAGGAGGTGGGGAAGTATAAAAATTCCTTTCCAGAATAAGCCAATATTTCTGTTGAAGTAGCTGTAAAACTAAAGAAAGGAGGGTTAACAGATGGGACATGGAATGGTATATTTTGCACAGAGAGATACCCCTATCAAAATGGGTATTTATGGCACGAGTTCAACTTTGCCTGAAGGTAGTAGATTGGGTATGAAGCTTGTTATGGATGATGGTAGGGTCTTTCATCTCTGTAAGGCTGGTGCATCAAATCTTGCAGCGGGTAAGATGTGTCAGGGAGCAGCACCTGTAGCAAACCATCTTAATTGTGTAGTAGCTGAAGCAACAGCAGTAGAGGCAAAGAAAATTAAGGTAACACTTGGTGCTACTGCTGCAACCGCAGACCAATATGCTGAAGGCACTTTGCATGTTAACGATGTTGACTCAGAAGGATATATTTATAAAGTCAAAACACATCTTGCAATTGATGCCTCTGCAAGTGGCTACTTTGAACTTTACGACCCTGTTGCAAAGGCACTGACTACATCAAGTGAGGTTACTCTGACAAAGAACCTTTTTGATGGCACAATAGTTGTTCCAGCAGGTGGCTTGTCACAGGTAGTTGTTGGTGTTCCCATTGTAGATGTTACAGCAAGTTACTATTACTGGTCTCAAACTGAAGGGCCAGCAGCAGTGCTGACACAGGGTGTAGTTGTGATTGGCCAAAAGGTCGGTCTTGGCGGTACAGCAGATGGTGCATGTGGCCCAGTAGCTGCGGATGTAACTGCTACATGGGGCTGGGTAATGAGAGTAAATGCATCTACTGATTACTCTCTTATCTTTTTAACAATTTCGCCTTAGATAAATCCAGCACCTTCCTGTGGGGTATTCTGGAAGGTGCTGGATAAACTTATAGCCCCAGAAGGCATTAAAACCTTCTGGGGCTAAGGAGGGATTATGGCTTTAAGTATCACAATTAAAGGACATAACGTCATAGGCAATAGAAGGCAGACTATCGCAACTGTAGATTTTGATTCTTCTTATCCAACAGGTGGCGAGTCTTTAACTGCAAGGAATCTTGCACTTGGGATTATAGATATGCTTCAGGTTGAGTCTAAATCAGGGTATATATTTGATTATGATTACACAAACAACAAATTGAAAGTATTCTATCCAAGGGCTGCAATCGCAAACACCTTAGCAATAGCTGACCATGCTGCTTTGGCACATTCAGGTACTGCTGCAACTACCCCAGCCTTGGCTCACGAGGCAGGTGCTACTGCTGTTACATCTACTGCTGCTACAATGCCAGACCATGCAGCGGCTGCGTGTACTGTTACACAACCAGCCGACCATGCAGCTATGGCGCATACAATTAGTGGTGTTGCAGGGGTAGCAGCGGGAGCAGGTGAAGAAGTACCGGATACAACAAACCTTTCTGCATTGACAAGTGTAAGAGTAATTGCAATGGGTTGTTAACAATACTTTAGAAAGGAATTGCTTGCCAAATTTGATGCTATAGAAAAAGAACTAAATGAGAAGTTTAACCTGTTGGAAAGACAAAGACAGGAACTTCTTCAACGAATAAATGAGATATTACAAGAACAGGTAAGACTTCAGGGAGAGTATCGTCTTTTACAGAGATTGAAGTCTATCGAGGAGGTAAAAAATGCCAGCAACAACTGACACAAATCCATTAGTCTACATAAGGAGTGACAAAGACACTCATTTTACAGGAGGACTTGCTCAGCATGAATTTGAATCTGAATCGATTTCTTTTCCGAATGAGGTTTCACATACAAACGAAGTAATAATTGAAGGGATAGCTATTCAATCAGACCAAAACCTTGAGTGGGATATATATATTTGGACAGGTGTAGAATATGATAATACTGACCTTGACCTTGATAAGTTTCTCGAATATGTGAATTTTGCAAGTACTTCAGGAAAACAGATAGGTTCACCATTAGCTAACCAGTATTACTATTCTAAAACTGGTCTTTCTATAAGATATAAAGATGGTGATAACACTAAAAAACTTCATTGCTCTCTAGTGAATCGTTCTGCTACAGCCAAAAACGCAGGTGCTACAGGTGAGGTTGTTGTTCAATTTACAGTTAGTCCAATCTATTTTGTTTAAGGGGGTAAGTTATGCCCGATATAAGTGATATTCCGAATTACCTACAATTGCTTGATAAGGGAGTATCTTTGCAGAAAGAGATAGAGCGTCTTGAATTGAGATATGCTGATTTAGAACTCTTTGAAACAAAAGATAATTTATTGCAAGAGATACAACAGTTAAAAACTGACAAGAAGACAATAATAGATGAGATAACTAAAGAAAGGGCTGAATATCAGGATTACATTAAAAAATGTAACTATGAATTTGAGCAAAAAACTAATGAGCAATCCCTTAGGTCTTCACAAGTGTTAAACGATGCCATTGAGAATGCCCAAAAAGTTACAGATGAAGCTAATGAATATTTAAAAATAAAACAGACTGAAACTAATAAATTGCTTGAATTGACAAAACAGAAAATAGAAAACGAAGCCAAAAAATGGAATGTCCAAAAATCAGAACTTGAATCTGAAATTAATAAACTAATTATTCAAAAGGACTCCCTTCAGAATGAGATTGATATTTTGTCTCATAATATCAAAAATCTTAATAAAGGTGTAGAAGAAAAACAAGAAAGACTCTCTATAAAAGCACAAGATTTAGAGCTTAGATTTGCTTACCTTGAATCCGAAAAAGAGAGTTTTGAGAAACATAAGTCTGATACTGAAAAATTCCTCAATCAAAAAACTCAAGCTTTGGAAAAAGACAGGAAGACTCTTGAAGTTGAGAAATATAACCTTGACCAATACAAAATAAGTTTAGAGCAGAAAGAAAAAGAAAGAGCAGAAAGAGAGGAAGCCCTTAATCAAAAAGAAGTTGAGCTAAGCAAAAGACAGATAGAAATAGATGAGAATGAGCAAGAAATATCTAAGATTAAACAGTCAATTATAGAAAGACTTGAGGATGTCCATAAGAAAGAGAAAGATTTAGCTACCAACTGGGAATTATATGAAAAGGCTAAAAAGAAACTTGATTGGCAATTGAGGCAATTAAATGTCTGACACAAAACTGGCAAGAGTAATATTACATGATTCGGATTTAGATGTTGATGTCAATCTTAATGCCTCTGGTGAACTCCTTTCTCAGATGAGAGCTAACACAATAAAGGATGGCACAGGAACATCTTATGTACCACTTCTTGATGTTGATGGTCACCTTCAAATTGATGTTCTGTCAGCCTTGCCATCAGGAACAAATACAATTGGGAATGTTAATGTTTTACATAACAAAACTATTAAAAATGCTACAGGTTCAATTTCAGCTACTACAGCTATTGTAGCAGCGGTAACAGGAAAAAAAATAAAAGTATTTGCTTATTCTTTAATAATGTCTTCAACTACAGCCGTTACTTGTACATTTAACAATGGTGCGGCAGGTACAGCTTTATGGACAGTTCCTTTGCAAGCACTATCTGGAACAATATCAGGTGCTAATCTGGCAGTTTCAATTCCTTCATTTCTGTTTGCTACAGGCGCAGGAGTTTTATTGGAATTGGCTTTGTCAGCAGCAGTCTCGGTGACTTATTCAATAAGCTATTGGGATGATGACGCGGATTAAATATGACTGATATTGAAAGAGACCAGCTTATTAAAAATATCTTCTTGTCAGAGATTGATTATCAGATAATTAAAGACAGACTTGACGTGTTAAAATCTAAGCCTACTTTGACTTCAGATGAAACAAGTGAGTCGGCTGATTATGAGAAGAAACTTCAACATGACAAGGATGTCATTGCAGTTTGGATTGGAAAGATTAAAGAAGATATTCCCCTTTTTGATTTATCTGATTCTTCAATTTTAGACAAACGAAAGACAATTCTGGATTCTGTGGAAATAGAACAAACAAAAGAGCGAGACCATATCAATAATGTTGAAATTCCAAACCTTAACAAATACAAAATAGTTGAGGATGAGGTTTGTGAGTTACGAAAGATGTTAGGCATTTGGCAAACAGATGTGGATGAAATCAGCAGGAGTGAATATGAAGCTCAGATAAAATCTCTTACCGAAAGACTTGCTGATAAGACAATAAGGCTGGATATTCTTACAAGGCTTAAAGGAGTATCTTCAACATGGCTGCTATAACTTCGGCTCAAAGTGGAAACTGGTCAGCAACTACTACTTGGACTGGTGGAGTAGTTCCAATAGAAGGCGATACAGTCACAATTCAAGATACACATGTTGTTACGATTGACCAAAATATTACTATAGGTGATGATACTACCACTGCTGCTATTAATATTGCTGCTGGTGGCAAATTAGAACTACTTTCAACTGCTGCTGCAGATTATATTTTGACTCTAAAGGGAGACCTTACTGTATCAGGGACATTAGAGATTGGAACTACCACAAACCCAATTCCCCTCGCAAGAAAATTCACAATAAAGACAAACTATTCTGCTACCCTTGCTGATGGCAAATATGGAACCAAGGTTTTGATTGGTGGAACTTGTACAATACAGGGTGCAGCCTTAAGTTATGATAGAGCTTTACTGGCTGCGGATGCTGCTGCAGCAGCTACAAGCTTAACAACAAGTGTATCAACAGGCTGGAAGGCAGGTGATGTTATCGGGATTGCCTCTACAACTCAAACCTATTCTCAGTGTGAGAAAGGAACATTATCTGTTGATGCG
>JBFMAM010000095.1:0-6329 GCA_040755805.1 Nitrospirota bacterium | reverse complement strand
TGATGTTGCCCAGGATGTTATTGTCATGGAGGGTGACTGTGGGACAACAGACAGCATAACTGTCACATCACTCGTAGAAGGTGGAGAGATAATACAACCCATGGAGGAAAGAATTCTTGGCAGAATTGCTGCTGAGGATATAAAAGACCCTATAACCAGAGAAATAATAGTTAAGAGGAATCAAGAGATAGACGAGGAACTAACACAGAAGATTATTGATGCAGGCATAGACAGGGTTAAGATAAGGTCTGTGCTCACATGTCAATCAAGGTTTGGTGTATGTACAAGATGTTATGGGAGGGACCTTGCAAGGGGTGAACCCGTCGAAATAGGTGAAGCTGTGGGAATAATTGCAGCTCAGTCTATTGGAGAGCCAGGTACGCAGCTTACGATGAGGACATTCCATATTGGAGGCGCAGCTGCAAAGGTGGTAGAGCGCACAGTCCTTGAGGCTAAAAACTCTGGCACGATAAAGTTCATAAATATAAGCACAGTAAGAAACAGGGAAGGCCTCCTTATTGTTATGAACAGGAATGGAAGCATTGCTGTTGTGGATTCAAAGGGCAGGGAAAAAGAGAAGTACTCTGTTGTCTATGGGGCTAAGCTTCTTGTCGAGGATAGACAGAAGGTTGAAATAGGGCAAAGACTCGTTGAGTGGGATCCTTATTCAACACCGATACTTACGGAGATTGGCGGTAAGGTTGCCCTTGGTGACATTATTGAGGGAGTGACTGTAAAGGAAGAGGTTGATGAGACAACAGGCCTTTCCCATAAGGTGATAATAGACTATCCAGCAGATATGAGGCCGAGGGTTTCGATCAAAGATGAACATGGAAAGGCAACCCTCAAGATCCCAGGAACAAACAATCCTGCAAGGTATCTCCTACCGTCAGGTGCACACATACTTGTTGATAGAAGCGATATAGTATTCCCGGGCGACATACTTGCTAAGATACCGAGGGAGACAACAAAGACAAAGGATATAACTGGGGGGCTTCCAAGGGTTGCTGAGCTTTTTGAGGCAAGACGGCCAAAGGAACAGGCAATAGTCACAGAGATAGATGGCATGGTAGAGTTCAAAGGCGCACATAAGGGAATGCGCGTCGTTGTTGTTAAAGGAGGAGATGAGACGAGGGAATACCTTATACCAAAGGGTAAACACGTTAGTGTCCATGAAGGAGACTGGGTAAGGGCTGGAGAACCACTTATGGACGGGGCAGTAAACCCCCACAACATACTCGATATCCTTGGGCCCAAAGAACTACAGAGATACCTTGTTGATGAAGTTCAGAAGGTTTACAGGCTCCAGGGAGTCTCGATTAATGACAAACACATAGAGGTTATTGTCAGGCAGATGATGAAAAAGGTAAGGATAGAAGACCCTGGAGACACGACTTTTCTTATAGGTGAACAGGTAGACAGGATGGTATTCCATGAGGAGAATATCAGGGTAAAGGCACAGGGCGGTAGGCCAGCTCAGGGTAAACCGCTATTGCTCGGTATTACAAAGGCATCTCTTACAACAGACAGTTTTATATCCGCAGCTTCATTTCAGGAGACAACGAGGGTTCTCACAGAGGCGGCTATTAATGGTGCTGTAGATGAGCTCATGGGGCTTAAAGAGAATGTGATTATGGGGAGGATGATCCCTGCTGGTACAGGCATGTCAAAATATAAAAACACATTCGTGAAAAGAGAACTCCAATCATTACTTACTACTGACCAGCCAGTAGAGGAATCGAATCCCTGAGGCGTAAGGCGTGAGGCGTGAGGATACAGAAACTCCCCTTATGCCTGGCGCTTTACGAAACTTTCGCTTCATAGCTGATGCCATGCTCGGCAGGCTCGCAAGGTGGCTCAGGCTTTTAGGATTTGATACATCATACTATCCTGACATAAGTGACAGCAGGCTTCTCAGGATTGCCAGGGAACAAGAGAGGGTTATTTTAACGAGAGATACACGTCTTATAAAGATAAAAGGGGTTAAGGATTATCTTCTGATAAAGGCAAATGATTCTTTTAAACAGCTTCTTGAGGTAATAGATACACTGAAATTAAGACAGTTCAATCCCCTAAGCAGATGTGTTAAATGTAATGGCTTACTCAAAGGGCTTGTAGATAAGAGTGAGATAAAGGATTCTGTTCCTGAGTTTGTTTTTCTTAATTCCAATGTCTTTCTAAAATGCAGTGACTGCGGGAAGGTTTATTGGGAAGGAACCCATCCAGAGAAGTTCAGAGAGAAGCTTAGCGAGGTTTTAAGCTAAGGTTATTGTTCGAGTTTAATTACCTATGAGCTGTTTTTCTTGATACTCTTCTCTTGGGTAATGGCAAAATTTCATCTAATTGATTAGTAGTATCGTCTAATTCCTTATAAAACTGCTCGCTAAAATCGTGATCTGTCCACCATGCTCTCTCTTCATCTTCTGATTTAAACTTTGGTATCTCCCTAATCGAATTGATTATTCTTCTTTCTTCCTTTTTCATCTTATTTTACTTCCCCTTCGCAGGTATAATTTTTTGTCTGTACTACTCATTTCATAAGCACTTATCGGTCGTATCAATTTTTCTTCCTGTACTGTTCATGCATAGGAAATTATAAACCACAGAGGCACTGAGACACAGAGATTTAAGAACATAAATTTTTAAAAACTTACAAATTATTTTTATTTTTTCTCTGTGCCCTCTGTGGTTCCCCCGTTAGATGTCTACTATCTAACGGGGTGAATCTGTGGTTAAATTAAGGTTTTTGTTCTTCTAATAGTATAAATAGTATAAACAATTCTCAAATATTTACCTGATATCTCACTTCTTCCAAGTAAAATATGGCGTTCTTCTCCATGAATGTTATTTTTACCTAATGATAACCTATTAGGGTCAAGAAATGCATCTTCAATCTCCCAATCATGGACACCGTGTCTAAATAGATTCTTATTGATATTACCATTATCCCAATCGAATTTCATTTATGCGAAATTATATCAGGCAGAAAGATAGGGCGTCAAAAGGAAATCTTGTATTTGAATAGGTTACTGTTTCCTTCTCCTAAGAGATGCGGTGACACCTACCAATAAAATAAGCCCTAAACTAAATGGATATTTTATCCCATAGACTACTGGTGTGAGGACAAAGCGTGTAGCTATCCTGAGTGACTCATATTGTCTTATATAATCTGCTATTGGTGGAGAAACCTTATAGTAGAATGCCACAAATGCTTTTCCTATGATATTTGGTATTTCAATTTTGAATTTTGCAATTTGCAATTTGAAATCACTGAGTAGATATTTATCTCTAAACTCCCTTAATACCTTAACATGTGGGTCAAGATAAGAACCATAAGCTGCCGTTGCTATAAAGCAAACACCCTTCTTATCCTCGCCTGGAGCCTCTCCTGTCCCTGTGAGTGAAACATTAAGCAAGCTTTCATCAGGGTCATTAGAGGAGATGATAAGTGTTGCACTTTTTGAACCTGTTGAGGCTGGTGAGAATTTGACTGTTATAGTGCATGTTCCTTGAGGTGCAACTGGTGAAGTGCAGTTATTTGTCTGACTGAATTCACTTGCATTCGTGCCACTGATGGATATGTTTATAATTTGAAGATCTGCATTACCAGTATTTTTTATCGTTAAAGTAGTGGTCATTGTTGCGGTACCAACAATTACACTTCCAAAATCTACGGATGTTGGATTTACTATAATTTGTGGATTAGGCTCAGATGGCGGTCCAGGCGGTCCATCCCCCAAACCCTCTGTGTTGAAGCTCAAAATTATGGTTAAGGCCCATATCAAGGTAATTAATTTCACTCGGAAATCCTTTCTGCGGGGTTAGAAAACCCCGCCTATCGATAGGCGGGACATTCCTGTCCCGCAATTTTCTTTTTAAGACACGAAAGTTTCATTCTCTTGTTAACCGAAACCACCTCATCTCTGCACCTCTACTCTGAATTGCCTTTTGCCTGTATTTTTATAAGAATATTCAGATTGCTTCTTCATATCTATCATCGTACCCGTGGCTGTGTCTGTTAGAGTCATATCTATATCAGAAGACAAATCGGAGGGCTTCCACTTAAGCCTAACGGTCTCGCCTTTTAATTCAGACTCTACAAAGATATTCCATTGTTTGGTGCAGGGTACTATTTCACACATCCCTTTTAAGTCCCTCCAGTATTCTCTACCTTCAAGCTCTATGTATGCCATTATGTCTCCTGAAAGCAATGCCGGTACATCGTATCTTCCATCAATTCCATCTTGGGCATCAGGTTTCTGACCAATTGATAACCTGTTTTCTGCATTAAGGACACTCACCTTTATATCTGTCTGCCATCCATCACCTGCATATACCACACTATATAACAAAAGCAATAGTATTGCTGCAATCATTATTGCTACCTTTCCCCTCATATCCATCTCCTCTCTTTTTCATGTCATTGCGAGCCCCGACAAAGGTCGGGGTGAAGCAATCTCCCATTTATCTACCTATCCATTTTGACAGAAGCTTATTTATATGATAAATTTTAATCATAGTTTTACCTGATAATTGATTAAAAAGGAGGGGAACCCAACCATGTCTAAAATAATAGATGCTGTTTATGAAAATGGTGTTTTTAAACCGCTTCAGAATGTAGAGGTAAAAGAACATGAAAAGGTCACAATAAAGATAATCTCCCTTGATGAATGGCAGATTCGCTTTAACCGTATTATAGAGAAGATACATAAAAAAACTGCACAATATTCCCCTGAAGAGATTGAAGCCGATATCGCTGAGGCCATAAAAGAGGTCAGAGAAGCAAAACGTGGCCATTAGGGCTGTTATTGATACTAACATATGGGTGTCTTCTATACTTAATCCATTCGGATTCCCTGCGAGATTAAGAAAATTATTTGAAGAAGGTGCTTTTAATGTTCTCATGTCTTCACCCATGATAGAAGAGCTTGCAGATGTCCTTAATCGGCCAAGGATAAAAGATAAATTTGAAATTACTGAAGAAGATATAACGGGACTTTTGATACTTTTAGAAGAACGGGCAGAAGATGTTTCACTTTCAGGTGATGTTACTATTTGTCGTGATAGAGATGACGATCTCGTCATTGAAACAGCAATAAAGGGACAAGCAGAATATCTTGTCACAAGAGATGACGATATAAAATTCGACAAAAAAGTTTCTTCATTTCTGTTACAGTATGGCGTAACTGTCATTTCAATTACAAAATTCTTAAATCTCATAGAAAAAACCTGATCATTAAAAATCCGCTGCCTGCTTTTTTACCTTTAAATTCAAGATACATGATATGTCTATCCTGCATCTTGCATCCTGTATCATGCATCAATCTTGTACTTCTTTAATCTGCATTTGCTTAATTTACGGTTTTGGTATCACAAGCGAATATGTGTCATCGTCCTTATTGAGATATACCCAGTAACCCATCCACGGCACAAGAGTTGCTCCATCATCTGCTGTCTCAAAGGAGTATGTCTTACCCCAATCCCTGCCATTGTAATAGTAAATAGCATTCACAATCCATCCATTGTCTGTTGCATCCTCCCATGATACTGGTGTGCCAGAGCCTTTTTGAACCTTTATATCTGGAAGTTTCACATTACCAGCATAAGGGTTGCTTATGATATTCCAGCCATGCTTGAGTTGGTATGTGTATTCAGATTCTAAAACATCGCCATAGTCTGCAAGCTCAAGTAAGGTATCATTTGCCTTATAGGTGAAGTAGCCTTCCCCTACCTTTACAGGATTTAAAGTGGTTACCTTTGTATAATATCCTAAGTCAGCATCCCACCTGTATGTGATTGAACTGCCGAAGGCATTTTGACCATCAAGATTGGCAGTGTTTATATCCCTCGGTGCACCTACAAGATTATAACCTGTAAGTAATTGAACCTCAGGGCCTGTGATGTAACCTGTCTCTGGATATTTCTTAATTGTTGCACCATCTGAGAATTTTGCCTCAAAGTAGAATTTGTGAACTGCTGCGGGGCCAAGTTTTGTTTTATATGTACATGTTGCACCTGAGCTAAAGTCTCCACTACAGGTCATACTGTATCCGTAGAAATCTTCGGGCACAGGATTGCTTCTCTGAGTCACGAACAATTTCACATATTGTGGTGTACAACCTGTACCCGTTACAACCACTCTGAATTCATATTCCGCATCCACTTTAGGCTTACCATCAACAAGGTTATCACCGTCATCACCACTATCTATCCTTTTAACGCACTGTATACTACTGTCAGTACAACTAAGGGTGAAGCAAACACATTCATCTATCTGTTCATCACAGTCATCATCCTTGCCATTGCAGACTTCTGTAGCTTCTGGATTA
>JBFMAM010000094.1:0-6340 GCA_040755805.1 Nitrospirota bacterium | reverse complement strand
TTTTAATCTCCTCATCACCCGTCCCGTAGAGAATCCTTGAATCAGAATACGGGTTCTGGAGAGACTCCTTATCAAAAAAGTCCTTCTCATCTGGCTTTAGCTCATCAAAATCTTTTTCCCTGCGCTCCAGATCTTTCAAGACAACATCTTTACCACGAGGGTCGTTCTCTATCCCTATCTCTATTGCCTTTTTGTAGATATCTCTTAGCTTCATATCGCTTCCAAGAGCTCTTTTACCCGCTGATTTACAATCCTTCCATCAGCCACTCCTTTTACTCTGGGCATAAGGATACGCATAACCTTACCCATATCCTTTATTCCCTCAGCAGAAGACTCCTTTATCGTCTCGATGATTATTCTGTCAAGCTCTTCTGTAGTTAACTGTCTCGGCAGGTATGATTGGAGAATTTCGAGTTCCTTTCTTTCCTTTTCAACAAGGTCTTCTCTCCCTCCCTTTGAAAACTGTTCGATCGATTCCCTCCTCTGCTTTGAGAGCATAGATATAACAGATAGAATGTCCTCTTCAGACAATTCCCCTCTCTTCTCTATCTGCCTGTTCTTAAGGGCTGCCTTAGCCATCCTTAAAACAGAAACCCTCAGGCTATCGGAAGTCTTTAAAGCCACCCTTAAATCGTCGTCGAGTCTCTGCAGAAGGGACATTACCTTACCGCCAGCTTCATTCTTTTAAAGGCCTTCTTACGAGCAGCAAGTGCCTTTTTTTTCTTCTTCACACTCGGTTTCTCGTAGTGCTCCCTCTTCTTTATCTCGGAGAGGATTCCTTCTCTTTCACATTGCTTTTTGAACTTTCTAAGCGCATTTTCGAAAGACTCACTCTCACCTACCCTTACAAAGGGCATCCATATACCCCTCCTCCCTATCTAAAACTTTCTAAAAATCGTCTGTAATTTTACCAATTTAATAATTCCCCTGTCAATGTAACTCCATCTGGAGTTCCCGAATTTTGCTAATTTACCCCGTTAGAAACAATGTTTTCTAACGGGGTTTATTCAGGTTGTCGGAATGGATTCTCCCTTAATACCCTGACCAGCTTCAGGGGCCTTCCTTCCAGCACAAAGATTGCTACGCCTCTCTCTTCGGTCCTTTTGCCGCTGACAATCCATCTGCCTTTCCATGAAACAGTAAGGTAAACCACTGAATCCTCTATCTCAACCCATCTTGGAGTAAATGTGAGATCGACACCCTCAAAACTTTTGATGGCCCCGATAAGCTCTCTGTAGCCATCTTTTGTAGAATTCCTCTCAAGTATTACTCGGTCATTTTCTATATAAGCATTTCTAATGGTGTCCACAACTCTAAACGCCTCCTGCGCCATCTTTGACTCTTGTGAAACCTGCTTAACCTCTCCCTTTCCACATGATAGCAGGAGTAAAATTAAAAGAGCCAATAGCAAAAGTCTAACCACAGAGGTCACAGAGACATCTGGTAAATTTCTAAATTCTAAGCACCCAATTCTAAACAATACTGCTTCCTTATCTGATGGATACGGCAACGAGGCCCGCCCTGTTAGATAATAAGGTTCTTCTCCAATTTAGTTGCTAAAAAGGGTTCAAGGATTCCAGGATTCAAGGATTCAAGTGATTAATTTTCTTCTCTCGAACCCTCGACCCCTTGCCTCCTCGAATCCTTCATATCATGACCTTTGCCAAACTTTTAAGTCTTTGTAATTCTTGAGCATTTCCCTCGAATCCTTGACTCCTTGACCCCTTGAATCCTCATGATCTTACCAACTTTTTTGGAGATGATCCGATAATAATTACTATCTAACAGGGGCCCGTATCGGTTACGTATAACGGTCCGCCTGAGGCGGATGAAAGAGCCGAATGCCATAGCCGTTGGACGAAACGGGTATCGTAACCGTAGCCCAGAGACGTTCCATTGAATTTGTTTAGGATTGTGGTTAAAATGGTTTTGGAGTTATATATCTATATTCCTTGCCTCGAGGGCGTGGGTTGTAATGAACTCCTTTCTGGGTTCGACCTGATCTCCCATGAGTATTGTGAATATCTCGTCTGCCTTGACAGAGTCCTGAGTGTTAACCTGAAGGAGTGTCCTTTTTTCAGGATCCATTGTCGTTTCCCAGAGCTGCTGGGGATTCATCTCTCCGAGGCCTTTGTATCGCTGGATGGTGAGCCCTCTCTTAGCAGTTGCAAGCACAATTTCAAAAAGCCCTGAGCTCGTGGATACCTCCTTTTGTCCTTCCTTTGTCCGAATCTTGTAAGGCAGTTCTCCTATATCCTTTATAATGCTATAAAGGCTCTCCAGTTCTCTGAATTCAGGAGAACTGAGGAAATTAGTGTCCAGGTTGAGTTTATAGTTATGCCTCCTGATCTCAACCCCATAGGTCTGATGTTCTTCATCAAGCTGGATCTCACCTATATTTATGGCCGGGTCTTTTTCTCTTAGCATCCTCAGGAATTCTTCAACCTTCACCCTATCTTTCAATGTATCCTTATTTATCCCTGATGAAAGTATGAACAGCAGAAGCTCAGGGTCTTTTCTTCTCTTCTCAAACCATTCACTTAACCGCTCGAATTTGGATAGCCTCTTCAGGTAAGGGATAAGCGCCTTTCCTTTCACGGTTTGGCCTTTTATAGAAATCTCAAGGTCATCTGACGCTAACTCAAACAGCATGTTCTGCATCTCTGCTTCGTTCTGTATATATTTTTCTGTCTTACCCTTTTTCACCTTAAAGAGCGGCGGCTGGGCAATGTAAAGATAGAGCTTTTCGATCACTTGAGGCATCTGCCTGTAAAAAAAGGTGAGCAGTAAAGTCCTTATGTGTGCACCATCAACATCAGCATCTGTCATGAGGATAATCTTGTGATACCTTATCTTTGATATATCAAAATCATCAGGCCCGATGCTTGTGCCCAAGGCTGTTATGAGCACCCTTATCTCCTCTGAACTGAGCATCTTGTCAAACCTTGCCTTCTCAACATTCAGTATCTTGCCCCTTAGAGGGAGTATAGCCTGAGTGCGCCTGTCCCGACCCTGTTTTGCAGAACCTCCTGCAGAATCTCCTTCGACAATGAATAGTTCACTTAATGCTGGGTCTTTTTCTGAACAGTCTGCAAGTTTTCCAGGCAGGCCTGTATCTTCAAGTGCACCTTTTCTCCTCGTTAGTTCTCTCGCCTTTCTTGCTGCCTCCCTCGCCCTTGCTGCCTGGAGTGCCTTTTCAATAATCTTTCTTACTACAGATGGGTTTTCCTCAAAATATGTACCGAGGCTATCATTCACTACGGATTCTACCATGCCTTTCACCTCGCTGTTTCCGAGCTTCATCTTTGTCTGACCCTCAAATTGGGGGGATAGAAGCTTAACGTTAACAACGGCTGTCAGTCCCTCTCTAATATCTTCACCTGAAAGCGCCTCTTTACCATCTTTCAGGAGCCCTGAGGAAATGGCATAACTATTCACCGTCCTTGTAAGAGCTGACTTAAAGCCTATTAGATGGGTCCCACCTTCCTTTGTATTTATATTATTGGCAAAGGTGAATATTGTCTCTGTATAGCCGTCATTATACTGAAGGGCTATTTCAACTATAACATCTTCCTTTTCTCCGGATATATAAATAGGCCTGGGATGAATGGGAGTTTTGTTTTTATTGAGGTGCTCAACAAAAGATACGATCCCGCCACTATAATGGAATACCTGCCTCTTCTCTGTCCTTTCATCTGATAGGGTTATCTTTAGTCCCCTGTTAAGAAATGCCAATTCCCTCAGCCTCTGAGATAAGATATCATAACTGAAATCCAAAACCTCGAATATCTCAGGGTCAGGCTTAAATGTCACCTTTGTACCCCTGCCCTTTGTCTTCCCAACAATACTCAGGGGGCCTGTTGACTTTCCCCTTTCATAATGCTGTTGGTAAACATTTCCGTTCTGCTTTATCTCTACGTCAAGCCATTCTGAAAGGGCGTTTACAACTGATACGCCAACTCCGTGCAATCCACCTGATATCCTGTATGCCTTTGATTCGAATTTCCCTCCTGCATGTAACTCTGTAAGCGCAACCTCTGCTGCTGAACGTCCTTCAGGGTCTCCTGGATGAGGGTCTGTCGGTACCCCCCTCCCATCGTCTATTACCGTGCAACTTCCATCGTGGTGGACTATCACATCTATATTCTTGCAAAAGCCTGCCAGGGACTCATCAACACTGTTATCAACTACTTCATATACGAGGTGGTGCAGACCTTCTATCCCTGTGGAGCCTATGAACATTGCAGGCCTTTTCCTGACGGCATCGAGGCCTTTTAGTATTTTTATATCCTCAGCACCGTAAGACTCGTTCTCGTTTACCTTTTCTTCCATCTTTCCTCTCAAAATAAATAGTCATTGGTCATCAGTCACTGGTCATTAATTATAAAATTATAAGTGACTAATGACTATTGACTTAATGACTGCAGTTATATCCTCATCGGCATGATAACGCACCTATAATCTTCGTTTCCCTCCTCTTTCACGAGGACAGGACTCAACGGGTCCTGAAGCTCAAGGATAACCTTTTCCGACATCATTACCCCAAGGGCATCTAACAGATATCTTGCATTAAAACCGATAGAGAGTCGGTCACCTTTATAGTCTATAGCAACCTCCTCTTTTGCCTCACCAAGGTCTGGGTTCGATGAGGAGATAATGAGGTTGTCTTCTCCGATGTCAAACTTTACGGCATTAGCCCTCTCCCTCGACATTATCGAGACCCTGCGCAGCGCCTTTGTAAAGAGATCCCTCCCTATGAATATCTTCTTTTCATTTGCCTGAGGGATAACATTCTCATAATCAGGGTATGTCCCCTCTATAAGCCTTGTCAGAAACTGCACCTTGTCCACATTGAAAAACATATGGTTTTTCCCGATTGAGATATTAACCTTTCCGCCTGAGGCGGATGCCTCTCTGTCCCCGGTCGATCCGACGAGGAATCGTCTAAGCTCAGAAGTCGCCTTCCGAGGGACTATTATCCTTCTCTCATTTTTTACTTCACCATCCACCTCTTTAATTATTAATGCGAGCCTGTGTCCGTCCGTCCCCACAACGGTAAGCAATTTATTCCCTGGCTGTACATGAAACAGAAGGCTATTAAGTGTATATCTGGTATCACTCTCTCCAGCGGAATAGATTGTCTTTTCTATCATCTCCAGCAGTATTGTGGCGTTGATAGTTAACTCCTCGACATCTTCCCCGCCCAAGGCAGGCCAGGCTGGAAATTCACTCGCTGGAAGACAGGCAAGCCTGAAATCGCTCGCTCCAGCTTTAACCTTGAGCCATTGCTCATCGACTGATTCGAATAATAAATCCCCCTCTACCTCCCTCGCTATTTCAAAAAGCTTTCTTGCAGGTATGCAGAGCTTTCCTTCTCTCTCAACCTTGACCTCGAGCGGCTCTTTCAGTGCAGTCTCGAGATCAGTAGCAAATATATATGATCCCTTTTGGCCTACATCGAGGAGAAAGTGGCTCAATATAGGCATTGTGTTCCTCTTCTCCACTACGTTCTGAATATTCGACAGCTTCTCCTGAATCTCATCCTTTGATACACTTAGCTTCATAATGCCTCCTCTGTTCCCCGCCTTACAATTTTATTTTACGTATAAGGCTCTCAATCATCCTGTTAAAAGACTCTTCCTTTGCCCTCTTATCCTCAACCTGCTTACAAGCATATATAACAGTTGCATGGTCTTTACCGCCAAAGTTTTTTCCAATATCATTAAGAGACAAGTTAGTCAATTGCTTGCTTATATACATCGCAATCTGCCTTGGTAACGCAACTTCTTTTGTTCTCTTCTTCGCCTTCATATCAGCTAATTTAAGGGCAAAATGTTCACTAACTATCCTCTGTATATAATCCACTGTTATAGGTTTCTCGTCTTCCTCAATAATATCTTGCAAAATATTTTTTGCCATTTCTTTATCTATAGGCCTTCCTGTTAGTGATGCCTGGGCACCAAGGCGAATAAGACAGCCCTCTAATTCTCTTATATTTGATTTTACTTTGGATGCAAGATAATAAGCGACCTCCTCAGGGAGGTTTATTCTTTCAAGTGCGGCCTTTTTAAGCAATATCGCGACTTTTGTCTCTATCTCAGGTGGTTGTATATCAGCAATAAGTCCCATGCTGAACCTTGACCTGAGCCTGTCTGTAACTGCAGTTATCTCTTTTGGTGACCTGTCACTCGAGATTACTATTTGCCTCTGTTTTTCATAAAGTGCATTGAATGTATGGAAGAACTCTTCCTGTGTTGCTGTCTTATTCGCTATAAATTGAATGTCATCGAGGAGAAGGATATCCACATTTCTGTATTTATCCTTTAACTCCCCCATCTTC
>JBFMAM010000093.1:0-6350 GCA_040755805.1 Nitrospirota bacterium | reverse complement strand
CTATCCCCTGGATAATTGCCTGGAAGCTCATCTCATGCGTGGGGTAAACGCCTTTTCCCCCACGAACCCCCTGTAGCTCAGTATACCAACTATCTCCATAGCCATGTCTCTTATAGCCCTTTCTGATGCAAGTTCTTTAAATGCAATCATATCCTCCATCAAGCCAGTACATGGGAAAGAGACAATAAATGGAGAGCCTATATTTTTAAACTCTTTAATATCTCCTGTAGGCTCGACCAGTCTGAAATCTCCTTTAATAGTTACTTCGTATTCTGCCGCTGAGCCCTCCTTTTCTGATAGAACCCTTAACTCAAATAGGTGGATTATACCGCTGATTTTATAATCAGCATTTTGATGAATAGAAATTCCATGTTTTAGAAACTCCTCTGTAAGGGCCTTATGGAGCCTATCCTGGAGTTTTGGTTCGAAGGTTCTGTTCTCTATTTTCCCAATCTGTATTGAATCGAAAGACAGGGATGTTTTGCTATGGATTGTATAACCACAACCAATCAGGCATAGGGCATAGAGCACAGAGCATAGAGCATAGAGTAATAACCGGCTAAGGTTACGAAGCCCGTTTCGTTTAGCGGTCACGTTGTACGGCTCTTTCATCCGCCTCAGGCGGACCATTTAACGTAACCGATACGGGCATCGTTGCCGTAGCCTTAACCGCAATTAACATCGAGCTTCTCAAGTTTTTTGCTCTTTGCAATTTGCCCTTTGCTCTCATTTAACTTCCAGTGACTATATTAACCAATTTACCCTTTACTATAATAACTTTTTTGATTGGCTTACCCCCGACAATCTCTTTTATCCTTTGTTCTTTAAGTGCCACCTCTTTTATCTCATTATCAGAAAGGCCGAGTGGTATCATAAGCTTTGATCTTAGTTTACCATTAACCTGTATGACAAGTTCGATCTCCTCCTCTTTTGCAGCCACCTCATCCCATTTAGGCCATCTCTGTTCGAATATACTCGGCTTGTTCCCTATCGCCTCCCATAGCTCTTCTGCGATATGTGGAGAAAATGGAGAAAGGAGGAGCAATACTGTCTCTATTGCAAATCTAAGTGTTACTAAGTCCTCATCAGATTGAGGCTTAAATGAAGTTATCCAATTCACAAGCTCCATCAACCCAGCTATTGCAGTATTGAAGTGGAACTCTCGCTCGATGTCTGTTGTAACTCTTTTGATAGTCTGATGAGTCTTACGGTAGAGGCTCATGGCTGAAGTTTGAAGGTTTGAGATCTTATTAATTTCGAATTTCGAATTTCGCCCTGAACTTGATTCAGGGTCGAATTTATTTCTATATACAATTCCCCATAACCTGTTTAAAAATCTATATGCGCCCTCGACACCCTTGTCTGACCACTCAAGGTCTCTCTCGGGAGGGGCTGCGAAAAGGCAGAATAACCTTGCTGTATCAGCACCGTATTTTTTTAACAGATAGTCAGGGTCAACAACATTGCCCTTTGACTTTGACATCTTCGCACCGTCTTTTATGACCATGCCCTGTGTAAGAAGGTTCCTGAATGGTTCGCTGAAATTAATAAGTCCAAGGTCACGCATGACCCTAATAAAAAACCTTGAATATAGCAGATGGAGTACCGCATGCTCAACACCGCCTATATACTGGTCAACAGGCATCCAGTATCGGATTTCGGACTTCGGATTTCGGATTTCGGAATATAAATCAATATCGCCCTTCTTGAAACAGTAACGGATGAAATACCACGATGAGTCAACAAACGTGTCCATTGTATCAGTCTCACGCCTTGCCCTGCCACTACATTTTGGGCAATCGGTATTTAAAAACTCCTGAGACTCAAGAAGGGGAGAGCCACCTTTACCTGTAACCTGTACATCTTCAGGGAGTATTACAGGAAGGTCTTTTTCAGGCACAGGTACAATCCCACATTTATCACAGTAGACCACAGGAATTGGAGTGCCCCAGTACCTTTGTCTCGATATACCCCAATCGCGTAGTTTAAAATTAACCACACTCTTCCCGAGCCCATTTTCTTCAATAAACTTTGCTATATCCTGCCTTGCAATATCACTTCTCAAACCACTGAACTGGCCGGAATTAATGAGAATTCCTTCATCCTCATAAGCTTTTTCAATTATAAGGGAGGATGATGCATGATGCATGATACATGATGCATGACTTTTTTTATCCTGTATCTTGTATCCTGCATCCTGCATCCTGTCTTCTGGCACTATCACCACTCGAATAGGAATGCCATATTTCTGAGCAAAATCGAAGTCCCTCTGGTCATGGGCAGGCACAGACATAATCGCACCTGTGCCATATTCCATAAGAACAAAATTAGCTACATAAATTGGTATCCTCTCGTCATTCATCGGATTTATTGCATAGTAGCCTGTGAAGAGTCCAATTTTTTCATCCATCCTGCCATATCTTGCCCTGACCTTCTCAAGACTCTCTTTATCGGAGACGAGCCTCTCTGCAAGAGGGTGTGTCGGCGCAATGCAGACAAATGTTGCACCAAAGAGCGTATCCTGCCTTGTAGTGAATATCCTTATTTTTTCTTCCATGTCTATGATCTTGAAATTAACCTCAACCCCAATGCTTTTTCCGATCCAGTTCCTTTGCATGATAACAACTTTTTCAGGCCATCCCTTCAGCTCATCACATGCCTGCAGTAGTTCATCTGCATAATCTGTGATCTTTAAAAACCATTGCTCAAGCTCCTTCTGTGTAACAGCACTCTCACACCTCCAACACCTCCCCTCTATGACCTGTTCATTAGCTAGTACCGTTTCACATGAGGGACACCAGTTCACATAAGAATATTTTTTGTAGGCAAGTCCTCTCTCGAACATCTTCAGGAAAAACCACTGGTTCCATTTGTAATATTCAGGGCTGCAGGTTGTTACTTCTCTTTCCCAATCATAGCTGAGCCCCATGCGGTTAAGCTGTTTTTTCATGTAATCAATATTCTTATATGTCCATTCTGATGGATGCACACTATGTTTTATCGCAGCATTCTCTGCAGGAAGCCCGAATGCATCCCACCCCATAGGATGAAGGACATTATAGCCGCGCATCCTCTTATACCTTGCTATCACATCACCGATGGCATAGTTCCTTACATGACCCATATGGATCTCGCCCGAGGGGTAAGGGAACATCTCGAGGCAGTAGAATTTCTTCAGAGAAGGGTTTAATTCTGTCTTATAGAGGCCTCTCTCTGACCAGTACCTCTGCCACTTTAACTCAACCCTCTGAGGGTCATATCTTTCTTCCAAAAATACCTCCACTTAACATTTGCACCTATTATATCCAAACCCACTTTTTTCTTGAAAGCCTCTTATATAAAAGCCAGCCTGTAACAAAGGAGAATGCAAGCCATACAAAACCTGAAAGGTGATAGCCAAGCAGAACCTTCCCGATACCGAGTGTTAAGCCTATGACAAATAGACATCCATAAATCCACTCTATCAGTACATCAGATAATTTATTACCCTGAGGATTGTTATCTATCAAGTATTCAACAGGTCGCCAGCCAGGACCTCCCGGTGTTGTCTTTTTATAAAACTCGATGAGCCTTTCTTTATCAGAAGGTTTTGTGAGTAGAGTAACGCTTACCCATATGATTGTGGATACTGAAATGATCAGGCCGAGCTTTGCATAGTATGGAGTACCATCAAACATGGGGTGTGTATAGGTAATAACGGTCATAACAGTTGAGCTTATCATCGCCGATATTTCGCTCCATGCATTTACCCTCCACCAGTACCAGCGGATTATATAGACAAGGCCCGTGCCAGAGCCGAATGCAATAAGAAATTTGAATACCCCGATTATTGATGTCACGTGGTATGTAACAACGCCGGTGATTATAGATAAGATGAGCGTTGCCATGCGAGATATCCCGATATAATGTTTTTCTGTAGCCTCTTTTCTAACAAATGGCCTGTAAAAATCATTCACAAAATAGGCTGACGATAAGTTTAGATATGTACTCAGCGTTGACATAAATGCAGCAAAGAAGGATGCAAGCATGAGGCCACGAAGTCCTGATGGAAGCAGGTCAACCATCATCTGTGGATAAACTGCCTCGTGGTCTTTAACTACAGGATATAGCACAATTGATGCAAGCGCTGTGAGAACCCACGGCCATGTACGGAGGGCATAGTTAGTTACATTGAAATAAAATGTTGCAATGAGACTATGTCTCTCATCCCTGCATGAGGACATCCTCTGGACAATAACACCTCCTCCATCCGATGAGTACTTTGACCACCAGCTTAGACCCACATAACCTAAGAATGTCATAAAGGCCATCCCCATAAAACCCCCATCAAGAGGGGGGAAGAAGCTCAGCGTCTCCTGACTAACTGCTTCCCTCAGGACAGATATACCCCCAGCCTTATCAACCGATGCAAAACACAGGACTATTGCACCAATTATCGCAATGATGAACTGGAAAAAATCTGTAGTTACTACTCCCCAGTAGCCTGAAAGTATTGAATATGTGATTGTTATTGCACTCGATATAAAAATACTTTCCCACTTTCCCCATCCGATTGAGACATCGAGAATCTTTGCCATTGCAAGTATGACCTGCGCCTTTATGATTGTATGTATGGCTGCTGAAAAATAGAGTGCTTTGAAACCCCTGAGTATTGATGCTGACCTTCCGGAGTAGCGTATCTTTATAAATTCAACATCAGTAAGAACTCCGAGCCTCCTCCAGAGTCTCGCAAAGAAAAAAACAGCCATCATTCCCGACATAATAAAACACCACCACTGCCAGTTTTCATAGATTCCATACCCACGTACGAGGCCTGTGACATATAAAGGTGTGTCAGAGGAAAATGTGGTTGCAACCATGGATGTGCCTGCAAGCCACCAGGGAAGGTTTCTACCTGAAAGAAAAAACTCTGATACGCTTGATGAAGCCCTTTTTGTGAAATATACGCCGATGAGAAGGGAGGAGACCATGTAAACGATAACAATTATCCAATCGAGGAATGACAAAGTCACAATCTAAATTCTAAACAATTTCATGGGTTCGACAAGCTCACCATGTTTTGACATGTTCATCCTGAGCCT
The DNA here is from genome assembly GCA_040755805.1 of Nitrospirota bacterium. GTDB lineage: Bacteria > Nitrospirota > Thermodesulfovibrionia > Thermodesulfovibrionales > SM23-35 > JBFMAM01. The sequence goes on along the minus strand of JBFMAM010000093.1, from coordinate 1,269 downwards.
GTCGAAGGATGGCATTGTTTAGGATTTTGGATTTTGGATTATTAGCCATTCAGGCCTTGCACTTATCGCCAAGATTGAACTGAAAGGTATTCCAGTTCTTACAACACGCACACCTTCCTGACCATTCTTGAGATGTGTAACCACACTCTTTACAACAGTAACGTAGCCCGAGTAACATATTCATTTTTGTATCGAGTGCCTTCTTGAACTCATATACAGCCTTTCCAATCTGGTTCCTTTTCATATATAGGTTGCCCATGAGCAAATGCATCTCTGGATAGACAGTGCCTCCTGTATCGATAGATGTAAGGGTCTCAAAGGCGTCATCGACCATCTCGAGTCTGTAGAAAAGCTTACCGAGGAAAAATTTTATCACAGGGTCCTGTGGATTCTTTGAGATACTGTTCTTGTATATCCTTATAAGCCTTGCCGGTTCACCAAGGTTTATCAGTAAGTCTTCAAGCCTTGCAAGAATTATCATAGAGGATGTCTGTTCATAACTCTTTTCGAGTATATTGATAGCCTCTTCACCTTCGCCTTCTCTTAGAAGCACCTCTGCAAGCCCTAAGGTTGCAGGTATGAAATCCTTATCTATCCGCAATACTATCCTGAATGCCTTCTTTGCCTTTTCAAGCTCACCATTCTCAAGACTCTGTCTGCCATGCTCATACTTGTAACCGATAAGGTTCTGCCGTTGCAGGTTCTTATTCTTTTCTGTATGTTTATTTTTCAGAATCAGCTTCTGAACGTATACAAGCTCGTCCCATCTTCTCTGTCTTTCGAGTATATCCCTTTTTCTGTAAAGAGCTGAAAGGTTCCCATCATCTATCTCGAGTATCTCCTCAAGGTACTGTAAGGCATCTGCCCATCTGCCTGTTTTTTCCATGAGTCTTTCCATGGCAAACAGTGTTTCGAGGTTCTGGGGGTTAAGATCCCTTGCCTTCTGATAGCATTCACCTGCCTTCTGAAAATCCTCTTCAGAGGAAGCAATATCGCCGAGTCTGAGTAATGTATCGATATGTTCTGGCTCCTCTGAAAGGATGCCCTCGAGTAACTCCTTTGCCTGATCCTCATTATGGGCGAGCAGGGAATTAAATGCCTTAGAATATAACTCCTGAATCTTTGCCTCTTTTTTCTGTTTCTTCTGGTATTGCCAGTTATCTATAAACCTTTTAGTATCTCTTATAACAAAGAAGATAAGCATTGCAAATGCACCAGCTGCACTTGTTAATAATATCAGAGCAATTGTGGAGATTTCATAGGCCTTAC
>JBFMAM010000092.1:0-6380 GCA_040755805.1 Nitrospirota bacterium | reverse complement strand
AAAAACTTATAAATTATTTTTATTTTTTCTCTGTGCCCTCTGTGTCCTCTGTGGTTAAATTTCTGTGGTTAAATTAAGGTTTTTGTTCTCAATGACCATTGACTTATTTCAGCCTTGCCACTGCCTCTCTTATCCTCTCAATACCCTTCTTTATATTATTAATAGATGTTGCGTAAGAGAGTCTTATGTAATTATCATCTCCGAAGGCTTCTCCAGGTACAAGGGCAACCCTTGCTTCTTCAAGGAGATATAGAGCAAGGTCTGATGAAGAAGATATGGTTTTACCTTCGATAGATCTGCCATAAAGTCTGGATATATTTGGAAAGGCATAAAAAGCGCCTGTCGGAGTGAGACAGCTCATGCCAGGAATAGAATTTAATTCACTGATAAGCAACCTTCTCCTCCTGTCGAATTCAGCAAGCATTATATTGATAAAATCCTGGGGACCTTCAAGTGCCTCAATAGCTGCTTTCTGAGCTATGGATGTTGGATTAGATGTGGACTGACTCTGTATATTCGTCATAGCCTTTATTATCTCTTTTGGCCCTGCTGCAAAACCAATCCTCCAGCCTGTCATGGCATAAGACTTTGAAAGTCCATTCACAACTATTGTCCTTGCCTTTATCTCGTTATCGAGTGATGCGATGCTTATATGTTTGAAGCCATCATATGTTAATTTTTCATAAATCTCATCAGAAATTACATAAAGATTATGTTTGAGGACAATCTCAGCAATTCTCTCTAAATTCTTCTTATTATATGTAAGTCCAGTAGGATTGGATGGTGAATTCAGAATCAGTGCCTTTGTCTCTTTTGTGACATGTGATTCAATCGCCTCAGGTCTGACCATAAAGGAATCAGACTCATATGTCTTCACAAAAACAGGGATTGCATCATTAAGCACAACCTGGTCAGGATAGGAGACCCAATAAGGTGATGGGATTAAGACCTCATCGCCAGGACCGAATAATGCCTGAGCAATATTGTAAAGGCTATGTTTTGCACCACACGAAACAATGATTTCGTCACGCGTATAATTAAGGTTGTTGTCTTTCTTGAATTTCTCAATAATCGCATCTTTAAGAGGGTCTATACCCCCGACAGGGGTGTATTTTGTAAAGCCATCTCTTATCGCCTTTATAGCAGCTTCCTTTATATTATCCGGTGTATCAAAATCAGGTTCACCTGCCCCAAAATTCACAATATCAACCCCTGCTGCCTTCATTGCCTTTGCCTTTGCATCTATGGCAAGGGTTGGCGATGGTTTGCTCTTTTTAGCCCTGTCAGAAAGCATAAGTGTAAGAACTAATAAGGATGTGTACCGAGGATTACCTCTTTTTGGAACTTGGACTCAATCTTCTTTTTAAGGTCTTCAGCCATAAGAGCCACCTTAGGTATTACCAAGCCAGGGCAACCTCCGCAGTCATCCATGCCAGTTACATCTATCTCGTAGTCCTTCCATCGCTCGTACTCGCCCGCCTTCTCTGCCATACCTTTAAAACACTTCAGACAGCCACCAACACAACTGATACCCTTAATGTTTTTGCATGCTATTACTGCTATCCTTTTCTTTGCCATAAGATTTTCCCCCTTTCTTATCTTCTTTGACCTTCTCCAGCCCCTTTATTGTTTTTATCCTGTTCTGGAATTCCTTTGTTAGGGCATCTGCCTCGTCCTGATTGCTTATAACATGAGGCGTCACCATAACTAATAGTTCTGTTTTCCTATATGTGTCAGTTGTTTTTGAAAATAGATAACCGAGGATGGGTATCTTGCTCAGAAGAGGGATTCCTGACCTTCCCTGACTCTTTGTTTCTCTCATCAAGCCGCCTATAACGAGTGTGTGGCCGCTTTGAACAACAGCAGTGGTCTTAGCCTTTCTCGTTACAAACCCTTGAAAGTTTTGTCCTGCAACCGGGATAGACGCCCCAAGCTCGCTTACTTCCTGTGTTATATCAAGGGTAACACGGTCTTTCTCTGTTATATGAGGTTTCACATTTAAAAGTATCCCTACTGTCTTGTACTGAATCTGTCCTGTTGTAACAAGTGTTGTTCCGGCACCAGCAGTAGCTGGCTGCTGTATCAGACCTGTTGCTGTTGGCACCTCGTCGCCTATCTGGATATTTGCCTCTTTATTATCCATTGCAAGTATATGGGGGCTTGCGAGGACATTAAATTTTTCTGTGCTGACAAAGGCGCTAATCAGGGCATTGAATCTTGCAGGGTCAAAGATATTTGCAAAGGCACCAGTTGGATAAGTAGTAATAAAACCTTTCCCTTCTCCTGATGTATCTAAACTTACACCGCCTGTGGTAAATCCTCCAACTCCGTGGAGCTCTGTACCAAAGGCTCTGCCCCGTTCTTTCATCAGCCATTCTATTCCGAGTGTTTCTTCGTCTTTTAAAGTCACATCTGCTATTAAGACCTCAATTAATACCTGTTTTGCTGGAACATCGAGCTTCTTTAATGTTTCAAGTAGTATAAGGTATCCCCTCGGTGTTGTTTTAATAACAAGTGCGTTTATATCCTCGTATGCTGCAAAGGTAACCTCCCCCTCGAGCTCCCCAGGCAGCTCTCCCTCAATAGTTGCTGTAGTTGGTACGGCTGGTGGAGTACGTGGGGCTGCTGTGCGTGGAGTTGGTGTGGGTATTTTTGGAGTTACACCTGGCTTTTTCTCAGCGTATAAACTCTTCAAGAGTTCGGCCAACTTTTTTGCCTCTCTGTGTTCAACATAATAAACAAATGTCTTGATAGTCTCCCTCTCTGTTGGAGGAACATCAACGGCCTCAAGGATTTTCATGAATTTTAAAAGCGCTGAATGTGGAGCGGTAATAATAAGCAGATTTGTCGGCTCGTATACCACAATGTCTGCCCCTCTCGGCATCAGGTTTCTAATAATATTAGCAACATCACTTGCCTTTACGTATTCGAGTGGTACTATCTGTGTTATAAAACTCGAATCAAGCTGGAGCTTGAGCTCCTTACCTTCCTCGACTCTAACAGGCTGCTGCTTTGCTGTGTCAATAGGGACAATCCTGTAAAGGCTCCCGTCCTGAACTGCAGTGAGTCCATTTAACTCTAAGATGGTCTGGAAGATCTGAAAGAGGTCTTTCACAGGAAACTTCTTATATGACTGAATGGTAACCTTACCAGTAACACCTGAGGTAAGAATGTAGTTGATGTTAAGTAGTTCTCCGATTGTCGAAATGACCGTCTCTATATCAGCGCCATCAAAGTTAAGTATCACATATTTTTCTTCTGCCTCCCTTTCTATCCTTACCGCCTCTGCCTTTTTTGTCTCTTTAGGTTCGGCTTCGGCTTTAGGTTCAGCCTTCGGTTCAGCAGGTTTCTGTGTACTCTCTGAAGGTTTCAATTCCTCAGATGGAGGTGGAGGAGTAACAGACAACTCTGCATTTTCCTTTACAACAGCCTTTGGCGCACATGATACGACAGATAAAATTAACAGGATAGTTATAACTATTTTCATAAAGATATTCACCTCATCAAGAATTTTTATATTCGCTCTCCGGTTCCAGATCACCAATAACCAAATTACAATAACCAAATAATAACCAATGATTCAATAACAAAACACATTGTTTGGTGATTGATATTACAAAATTTTGTCCGTTAAGACACAATATTATCTACCCGTTAGATATTCTTTATCTAACGGGGTTTACTTATTGTCTTTATCTTATCCATATTCAATTCTATAGTCTCTGCATTCCATTTTAATACTACTTTTTTGACTGTAATATCTATCACTTCAACATCATCCAGCCTATCCCCTTTTCTTACAGGTACTGACTTTGTTCTGTCCTTTTCGATATATGCAACATAATCTCCAAAAATATCAAAAATTATCCCCTTAAGGACAAGCTCAGGCCTTTTAGGTGGCGGTGGTGGTGGTGCTATAGGTCCAGGAACCACAGGCTTGGGTTCAATATACAACCTTGATCGGCTGAAGATATTTTTTTCCATTATATTCTTGGACCAGCCCGTCTTGAACTCTGGCGGGGTTATTAAAATAATACCCTTATTTGCCTGGTCTTTCTTTGGTAGACCGGACATTGGGTTATAACTTAATGCCTCTCTATAAAAATTCCATGAGACATAAAGGAATACCATAACCACAATTGAGAATATGCACCACCTTCTTATCATGCCCTTGACAACCCTGAAATCTGGATCCTTACCCTTAAATCTTTCGGGTTCTGAATGTTAACAACGCTCACATTTATCTTGTCTATTTTGATCAGCATCTTATCAGACTCGATGAGCCTCAGAAACTCGCTGAGCTGTTTTATATCTCCACTCCCATCCAGGTAGAGAGGGATACCGGTATAAGTATCATACTTTACTACATTCAGAGGTCGTATGGACATAATTTTCAATTCTGCCTTTTCTGCAAGGTCTTCGACCTTTCTCTGTAGTCTGGCTGAGGCGAGAAATTTTGAACCTTCCTTTATAAGTCCCGCCTCAATATTATCGGTGTCTTCGATGGCCTTCTTGATCACGTCCTCAGTGGTTCCTACCTCATTTATAAACTTTTCATATTTCTGGAGTGTCTCATATTTTGAGACGATGGACCCTCTGATACTCTCAGATTGGGGCATAACAAAATAGTACTCATAAATAAAGAGACTCAGGATTAAGATTGCTATAGCAACTATATATAATTTCTTTTTCAAGGTCCTTCGATCTCCATTTTCAGAGAAAATCTTTCTTCCCCCTCTCTCGCAGTGATTGGTGCCGAAAAGGATACATTCTTAAATGACTTAGTGTTTTCAAGGGACAGGACTAATTCAGAAGCCCTTCTGGCAAATCCCTCCATCTCGACTTTGCCCTTATCGTCAACAGATAAGTTTATGAGCCATGCCTCTTTAGGTAAGACCTCGTTTAAATCTCTAATAACCCTTAGCGGTATATTTCTCCTATTCTTATAGTCATATAAAAATTTCCTGTCCATCTGTATTGACTCGAGCCTTTTCTTTAATTCAAGAAGACCTGAGGCCTGTTTTTTTATTACACTGATCCTATCCTCAATGAGTTTCATCGCCCTATGTCCTTTATAATATGAGAGCGGTGCAGTCAGCAGGAAAAGCAGGACCGTTGCTGCTGCAGTGCCTCCGAGCAGATATGGATAATAGTCTGTTTTCTTCCTTGAAAACTCTACAGGTAAAAAATTAAACGAGAGTGGTTGTTTCTTAAATGCTGTCATAGCAATTGCATTCGAAATGGATAAGGGGAATATTCTGGTGTTAATTTTTTCTACAGTTGATGGGTCTGTCTTTCCCGACATATAAACTCCGTCCGGAAAAGATGACAGGAGTCTTTCAATCTCCAGAATAATATTCTTATCCTTATGGATGTTTTTAAGAAAGGCAGGGACAGAGTCCTTCAGCCCGACAATCTCATAAAAGCTATCAGTGACGTGTATGAAAAGGCATTTCAGATTTTTAACCTTATTGGCTGAAAAAAAATTGTTTAATGCCTCAATGATTGAGCATCGTATAGAAAAGATACCGAGACCTGCACCGGATGCGGCATCTATAAACGATTTTAACGCATCCCTTTTTGCAGATAGGACAAGCACCTTTGCCTTATCGGATACCTTTGATGTAATTATAAAGTCAAAAATATATTCATCCACAGGTAAGGGAAGGTATTTTTCGAGTTCATAATGCAGTGCATTTTTAATCTCTTCTTTCTTTGTAAGCGGTAGTTCTATTATATGATGGGAAAAATGATTGAACGTGAGCCCTATTACAATACCATCCGGAGAATAGTCCTTTTTCAACTTAGTAAAGATTTCAGCAATAAACTGCTGCCTTTTTCCCTGGATATCCGGGAGTTGCCAGTCTTCTGACTTTAAAGGTCTCACAGCTCCAAACCTTTTATCAACAATTGAGGCATGCGATGATCTGCTGTCGAAGCTAACCCCTATAACTCTCCGCATTTTCCCTCCAGTAAACTGTCTGTATCTTGAAGCCTTTACCTGTAGGTGTTCTGTTTATTATAGAGACTATCCTTACGGCCCGATTGCCTCCATTTACATGTGCGACAACTTCGATCCTGAAGTATGAAGAATAGGTAGTATTTAGACCAAAAGTACCAAACTGCTGTGGGACAGAACTGAAGCCACCTGATTCCCGCTGTTTCAGGACGGTTTCTATATCGGACTTGTTAAGACCTAATGATTCCATGACTTCTGTGGATACTGTATTTATATTAATAGTTCCCCTCCCGAATGTGGTAATCAGTGGACCAATGGCCTTCACCTTATCAGAACCTGTCATGTATTCTGGTTTCATGCCTTTTACAAGTAATAGTTCCTCTGGTACATCAAAAAAACCGTTTTTAGTCTTATAAGGGGT
>JBFMAM010000091.1:0-6382 GCA_040755805.1 Nitrospirota bacterium | reverse complement strand
TGCAAAACGGCATATAAAACGCTCCGGGGCAAACATAGGTGATAAGATCTATGTAACAGGTAACCTCGGCGATTCAGCCTGTGGTCTTGAGTTGCTGAAGAAGATAAGAAGACCCGTTCCTATTGAAAGCATAACATTAGAGCAGCAGTCAGCAGTCAGCAGTCAGCAGTCAAATCTCCCCGAATCCCCCCATACCCCCCTTTTCCAAAGGGGGGCTGAGGGGGATTTTAAAGGGGGGTATGGGGGGATTACTAAGTCCGAACTCCGAACTCTTAACTCTAAACTTTCGAGATTAGGGTTATCCTGGTGTGATATCGAGCCATTGCTCAGGAGGCATATTATGCCTGAGGCAAGGGACCCAAAAAAATTTATCAAGAACGCAACATCAATGATAGACATAAGTGACGGCCTTCTTATTGACTTATCGAGGCTCTGCGATGAAAGTAAGGTTGGTGCCAGAATATACCTCGAAAATATTCCTGTATCTTCCGAACTCAAAAAAGCTTCCTCACATCTTGGCATCTCACCAATTAAATTAGCCCTATCAGGTGGAGAGGATTATGAACTGTTGTTTACTACGCCTGCCGAGAAAAAGGCTAAGGCAATATACATTGGAGACATTACAGAATCAAAAAGGGTTATTGTAGATATTTCAGGCAGGGAAAAGACATTTTCAGCAGAAGGTTATCAGCACTTCTGCGTTTAAGCCAACCCCTATTCTATTACGCTTCTCTTAAATGCCTTATAAGTCAATCTTTAAGCCAGGTCTTACGGAACTTCTCATATGGTGTAAAGGAGGTTGCTTCGCGCTCTGCTTTCAGGAGATCATTGGCATCTTCAAGGTCCTCAATCAACTCCAGTTTCCTGTTTTCCGTTCCTCGTTTCCAGAGTATTTAACTAAAAACAGTAAACCAAAAACTGATAAACACCGGGATTATAGTCCTGCATTCCTCGCAGACCGAGAAAATAAATCTGAATGATTTTGTAATCCTTGCAGAACGAAGACTCGTGAATTTGCCAACAAGTAGTTCACTCTTACAATTTGTATACGGATTTTCTGACGGTAGCCTTCTAACCTTCTCGTTTTGAGGTAGGCAAGGAGTTTAATACTTTCTTTTTCAATTGCAGAAATGCGAGATTTTCGATGGTACTCAAAAAAGGGAAGCTTGATGAAGCTATAACCTGTTGTCAAAAAGCTCTACAATTGAATTCAAACTTTGCCGAACCATATTGGAATATGTCACTTGTACTTTTGTCACCTGGAGATCGGGAGTAAGACTTCGATCTTGGCCTTTGACCTTAAATCAGCTATCCACTTCTCCTTAAGCTCTTGTGCTCGCTTGGTTTCAAGCTCTTTCTTAAGCTTACTTTTTATCTCATCAAAAGATAACTGACGCTCTGACCTCTTATCTTCTACTTTAATAATTAACCAACCACCTTCTGTCTTAATTAAATCACTTACCTCACCTACTTGCAATTTGAACGCCACATCTTCAATCTCAGGGAGCATTCTACCTTTATGTATGTAGCCGATATCTCCGCCTTTAACTCGGTAACTATCCTCGGACATCTTTGCAGCAAGATCTCCGAAATCCTCCCCAGCTTTTATCTTGGTAAGTATCTCCATGGCTTTTTTTTCATCCTTAGTAGAGACAAGTCTGAGTCTTACACCCTCTGGCTGTTTAAACCTTGAGGTATTATTTTCATAATAACTTTTAAGCTCCGCTTCACTTAGCCATGCTGGCTTAGTCACCGTTTTGGCAACCACAGATTGTACAAGCATATCCTTTTCAACCTTCGCCTGCAGTTTTTCTTCTGTTATACCTTCCTTTTCGAGGGCTGCTTTATATTCCTCTTCTGATTTGAATCCGCTCCTTATCTTTTCCATTTGGGCATTTACCTTTTCTTTATCTGGTTTTATGCCCTTTGATATAGCATCCTGAAATTGAAGCTCTCGGTTAATAAGTTCCTCAAGTGCCTTTTCATAGTATTGTTTACGTTTCTCACCTGACACACTACGGTGAAATGTGATTCGAGGGATCAATCTATCCACTTCCGCATCGAGGTCTTTTAAAGTCAAAGCAACCTCATTTACCCTCGCAACCACGATATCATCAGCGTATATTGAGACAGGGAAGAGGATGATTATGAGAAACGACAAAAAAAGTTTAATCATATGAAACTCCCTTTAATTTTATAATGCAAGATATATGTCATAAGATTCAAGCATAAATCTATGTTTACCTTGTTATTGCAAGGAAGCATCTAAAATTTAGGCTTATAATTACTAAGGGATGCCCTTTTCGCTCTCTGAATAAAATTTTTGACCCGTTCTAAGGCTCGGTCGCTCAAATCTAAAAACTCAGCCTTCGGCTTCAAACACTTTAGATTTGCCCCTTCGGGGACGCTCCTCTTCGCCAAGACGGGTTACCCCAAAAATTTTATAATGTTCGCTCAAAGGGCATCCCTCGTTTGATTAACTTCTCCTTGCCTAAATTTTGGATGCTATCTTATTGCAATAATCTATATGCCCGAAACTCCTGTTATGGCTAAAATACAATGTTTGAAGTCAGTCAGACATTTATTCATGTATGTCATGCTGAACTCGTTTCAGCATCTAAAATCAATACATCGTAAGACCCTGAATCAAGTTCAGGGTAACAGGGGACTTATCAGCCTATTTTATTGTAAATATAAAGGCATTTTTAGTTTATCGGAACTAATGGCTGGAAATAGAAAAATCCTCTGAGTTGTAATATAATACCGTTTATTTAATTCAAAGGTATTCAGGAGGGGATGATGGTCAAGATATACTATGAAAAAGACGCAGATTTAGAGATTCTTAAGAAGAAGAAAATTTCTATAATAGGTTATGGAAGCCAAGGCCATGCCCATACTAATAATCTAAAAGAAAGCGGTATGGATGTAATGGTAGGTGAAATAAAAGGGGTAAACTGGGAAAAGGCAGAGAAGGCAGGCTTCAGGGTTTTTACAGCATCAGAGGCTGCCAAGGAGGCAGATATAATAATGATGCTTGTGCCTGATGAATATATGGCGGATATATACAGGACAGAAATAGCTCCCAATATCAAAAAAGGGACATATTTAGGATTTGCCCATGGCTTTAATATCCACTTCGGGCAGATAGTACCCCCATCAGACATGAATGTCTTTATGGTTGCGCCAAAGGGGCCGGGCCACCTTGTCAGATCTGAATATATAAAAGGAAGCGGCGTGCCATGTCTTATAGCAATTCATCAAGACCCTTCAGGTAATACAAAAAACATTGCACTTGCATATGCATCTGCAATTGGTGGGGGAAGGGCAGGTGTTATAGAGACTACCTTCAGGGAAGAGACAGAGACAGATTTATTTGGTGAGCAGGTTGTGCTCTGCGGTGGTCTTACATCCCTTATACTGGCAGGCTATGAGACCCTTGTTGAGGCTGGTTATTCACCAGAGATGGCATACTTTGAATGCCTTCATGAAGTGAAGCTGATTGTTGACCTTATATATGAAGGTGGAATCTCTACTATGAGATACTCTATAAGCAATACCGCACAGTATGGAGACCTCACGAGGGGACCAAGAATTATAACAGAAGAGACTAAGAAGGAGATGAGGAGAATATTAGAAGAAATACAGTCAGGCCAGTTTGCAAAAGAATGGATTTTGGAATGCAGGGCAAACAAGCCTGTATTTAACGCCCTTACAAAAAAAGGGGAGGAACATCCTATAGAGGATGTAGGTTCAAGACTCAGGGCTATGATGCCATGGCTTAAGAAAGGGAAACTCGTAGATAAATCAAGGGCGTGAAAACAGTCAACAGTCAATAGTCAATAGAGAAACAAAAAAACAAGTAAGTCGTTTTGGTCTTAGGACTAATGACTGATGACAAATGACAAATGACTAATGACTTTCTTTAAAATTGCCCCTGAGGGCTATCCGTTTATATTTGGCTCTTTTGTCATTACGATTATAACCTTAGCATGTTCTATTTTGAATTGGAAATTTGGAAGTAATAATTTTATTTCTTACTGCTTACTGCTTACTGCTTACTGCTTCTTTGGTATCACTTTGTTTATGGCCTTTTTCTTCAGGGATCCAGAAAGGAAAATCCCAGAGGGTGAGGGCGTTTTTGTGTCTCCTGCGGATGGGAAGGTAATACTTATAAAAGATATATACGAGAAGGATTATCTGAAGGCAGATACAAGGGAGATAAGCATATTCATGTCACCTCTTGATGTCCATGTCAATCGCGTTCCATGCGATGGCATTGTGCGCGTTGTAAAATATTCTCCTGGCAGATTTATAGCAGCGTATAAAGATGATGCATCAATTAAGAATGAGAACATTGTTATGGTTATTGATGGAAAAGAGGGTAGGGTGCTTGTGAGACAGGTTGCAGGTTTTATCGCAAGAAGGGCTGTGTGCAGAGTGAAAGTTGGCGATGTGATAAGGCGCGGAGAAAGATATGGTATTATAAAATTCGGTTCAAGGCTTGATGTATATCTGCCAAAGGATACCATGATTAAGGTTCAGTTGGGTGATAAGGTGAAGGCAGGGGAAACAATTTTGGCAGGATATAGTAAACAGTAGTCAGTAAACAAGGAAAACTAAATAGAGAGACTGTCCCAAAAGTTAAATTGGAGGAATAATTTATGAGCGAATTGCCAAAAGGAGCTATTCTACAGAGGGACAAAGAAACATACGCTATTGTGCCAAGGATTCCAATGGGAGTTCTAACTCCGGAGATTCTCGAAAAACTGGCAGAGGTTGCACGTAAATATAAGGTTCGAATAATCAAGATAACATCGGGGCAGCGGATTGCATTTGTTGGAATAAAGCCTGAAGATGTTGACAATGCATGGAAAGACCTTGCAATGGAAGTTGGACCTGCTGAAGGATTGTGTGTTCATTATGTGCAGGCATGTCCTGGTACAGAAACCTGTAAGTTTGGCCAGGGTGATTCAATAGGTCTTGCAGCAAAGATTGAGAATATGTATGTCGGCAAAGAAGACTTCGTACCGGCTAAAATGAAGTTTGGCATTTCAGGGTGCAAGCTAAACTGTGCGGAAAGTTACTTAAGGGACATCGGTGCTTTTGCTACACCGAAAGGATGGGCTGTTGTAGTCGGTGGAAATTCTGGTGGAAGGCCCCGTATAGGAGATGTAATAGCGGAAAATCTTTCAGAAGAGAAAGCACTTGAACTGACACAAAAGTGTCTTGATTATTATTCAAAAAACGCCAGACCAAAGGAGAGGATGCCGAGATTCATCCAGCGCGTTGGCATAGAAGAATTCAAAAAATCTGTACTTTAATGAAAATGAAACCTTTACCATTTAATGCGTGTGATTACAGATGTGAACGATGCCTGGAGACTATGAACTGTGAGGTATTTCAGAAACTCCAGGAAAATGCATTATTGAATAAAATAAGGGGCAGGGATGAAGATGATACATCAACTGTTCTACAGGATATCAAAGAATCACTACAAGAAACAGTCAAGATGCTCAAAAAAATGGCAGATGAGTTTGGTATAGAACCTGATGATATTTTTGATGATAAAAATATTTCCATGCCAGATTTCAGGAATGATCCTTTATACAGGCTCTCCCATGATTTCACTATGCAAACACATGACTTTCTTAAAAATATTGATGCATTGGCAAACGAACACACAAGGGAATACTTTGAAGATATAATGTGGCATCATACAATTGTCTCAGCAAAGACATACAGGGCAATAGCATCAGCATCTGATGATTTAATGACAGATGCCGTAAATTCAGCAGCAGTGGCAATAAAGTCATTGAACATATGTATTATGGCATTTGACTATATCTTCCGCAGATCTCCAGATATTTCAGATGGATGTAAAAGACTATCTGCGATTGCCAGTACACTTAAAAAAGAAATAAAATTACGATTTATTACAGACAGATTTGAATAAAGAATAAAATTACACTTAATGAGGAAAGGGATATACATACTCCCAAACACCCTGACGTTATGTGGGATGTTCTGCGGATTTTATTCAATCCTTGTAGCACTTAAGGGTGATTATCTCCATGCTGCCTGGGCTATAATGATAGCTAATATATTCGATGGTCTTGACGGCTGGGTTGCACGACTCACACACAGTACCACAAGGTTTGGTATAGAATTAGACTCCCTTTCAGACCTTGTTGCATTTGGTGTTGCACCATCAGTGATGCTTTACAAATGGGCTCTTACACCATTTGGGCGGGTTGGATGGGCAACTGCATTTCTGTTTGTAGCATGTGGTGCCCTGAGGCTTGCCAGGTACAACGTTCAGATGGGCTCGACAGAATCCAGGTCATTTACAGGTATGCCTACCCCTGGTGCCGCAACAATTGTT
>JBFMAM010000090.1:0-6502 GCA_040755805.1 Nitrospirota bacterium | reverse complement strand
GTGCAAATTCGCCCCTTAAGGGACTCTCCTTTCGCCAAGACTGGTAACCAAAGATTTCGTAAAGTCGCTCAAGGGCATTTCTCCAGCATAAAAAACTGCTTCATCACGGAAAAGGTGATGCTTACATTGCATTATTTAGGTTATTTGGAAAAAACCGATATATGTTAGAATAATTCTGTGATATACGACATTCACCCCGCTCCACAGGAAGCCACGGGTGTAAACCCGTGGAGGAATAGGAAACTATCCCGAAGGGTATATCCCAAAGCAACCCCGAGATTGGTCGGGGTAAAACTGTGGAGCGGGGTTCACGAAGAGTGCGGAATATTCGGGGTATATGGGCACCCTGAGGCAGCAAACCTCACATATCTCGGATTATATGCGCTCCAGCACAGGGGTCAGGAAGGCGCAGGCATATGTTCATCAGATGGAAGGCATCTCTTTCTTGAAAAATCCAGGGGACTTGTTGCTGATATCTTCAGCGAAAAAAGGCTGAGGAAGCTTCCTGGCCACATAGCGATAGGGCATAACAGATATTCTACGGCTGGAAGCAGTGCCATGAGGAATGTTCAGCCCATGGTTGCAAACTTTGCCCTCGGTGCTCTTGCGATAGCACATAATGGAAACCTTGTTAATGCAGTAGAGCTCAGGTCCTCACTCGAGGCAGAAGGCGCAATATTCCAGTCCACTTCAGACAGTGAGGTTATTGTACATCTTATAGCCCATTCAAGGGAATATGACTTTTATGAGAGACTCCTTCATGCTCTAAAGCAGATAAGCGGTTCCTTTAGCCTTCTAATACTCAGGGAGAAGGAACTCATTGCGGTAAGGGACCCTTATGGTGTAAGGCCACTCTCTCTTGGTATGAAGGATGGTGCATATATTGTGGCATCTGAGACCTGTACCTTTGACCTAATAGGGGCAATTTATATAAGGGACATAGAGCCAGGGGAGGTTCTTATCATAGGGGAGGAGGGTTTGAGGTCTCTGAGGCTGCGAAACAGTCCGAGGATGGCCTTCTGCATATTCGAGTTCATCTATTTTTCGAGACCTGATAGTAACATTTTTGGTGGGGTGAATGTGAATGAGATGAGGAAGGAATTTGGAAGGCAGCTTGCAAGGGAGTCTTATACCGAGTCAGACCTTGTTATTCCCGTACCCGACTCTGGAGTACCTGCAGCGATAGGGTTTTCGGAGGAGAGCAAGATACCCTTTGATTCTGGTCTTATAAGGAACCACTATATTGGAAGGACATTCATAGAGCCAAAACATAGCATAAGACACTTTGGTGTTAAGATAAAGCTCAACCCTGTAAGGAAACTACTCGAGGGTAGAAGGCTGATTGTGATAGACGATTCAATAGTCAGGGGGACCACAAGCAAGAAGATAGTCAAGATGCTCAGGGAAGGAGGAGGTGCAAAAGAGGTACATTTAAAGATAAGCTCCCCACCGACCGTTGGTCCATGTTTCTACGGCATAGATACGCCTACAAGACAGGAGCTTATCGCATCAACCCATCTTCTCGAAGAGATAAGAAAATATATAACCGCAGACTCCCTCACTTATTTGAGCCTTGAAGGACTCAAGAAGATAGTCCCGAATTCTCATAATTACTGCACTGCCTGTTTTGATAGAGACTATCCTATCAGTTTTCCTGGCGAACATCTCGAACAGATGGAATTTTTATTCAGGTAGGAGCACGTTGATAACCTATGCGATAAGGGACATATTCAGGATTAACCTCGGCGTAAAAAAATATGAGAGGGTCCTTTTATTTACCGACAGACCTTTAGAGAAGGAAATTAATCCCCCCACACCCCCCTTTAGTAAAGGGGGGATGGGGATGGGGGGATTATCAGGTGAAAGGATAGATGAAGCGGATATGGAGCGAAGGTCAAGGCTCAGGTGCCTTTCTTTACTGGCAGGCGAGATAGGCAAGAATTTCTGTAAGACACTCTCATTCCATGAATATTTAGCTACAGGCAGTCATGGTGCAGAACCGCCCTTAGAGCTCTGGGAGCTTGCATTCGGGAGAAAGGCAGTTGGGGCCTTAAAGAAAGAGGGACTTTTTCTTCCCATTCTGTCGAAGGAGATAGAAGATACGGATATTAAAAGGGCTGAGGATATTATCAGAAGATATAAAAATGATGCTGTGAACTGTGTAATTGCACTTTCGAATTATTCTACGAGCCATACGAGGTTCAGGGATCTCCTGACGAGGATTTGTGGCTGCAGATATGCAAGTATGCCTCTATTTGATATATTTATGCTCGAGGGCGCTATGAATGTTGACTGGAAGGCCCTTGCAAAAAGGACGATAAGAATAGCAAAGATGGTAAACATGGCTGAGTTCATAGAGGTAAGAACCTTAAACGGCACCAACATCTCTTTCTCAAAAAAGGGAAGGAGGGCAAAATCAGATACAGGAATCCTTACCAGACCGGGCTCTTTTGGTAACCTTCCAGCAGGTGAGGTCTTCCTTGCACCCTTAGAAGGAACTGCGAATGGGAGACTCATCCTCGAATGGGCTCCAACAAGACAGCTTAAATCTCCTGTAAAACTTATAGTTAAGGATGGTTATGTCGTGGATGTCTCGGGTGAAGATGAGCATGCTGAATATCTCAGTATGAGGCTTTCTGAGAGGAAGGAAAATGGAAATATTGCTGAGCTTGGCATCGGTACGAATGATATGGCAA
The DNA here is from genome assembly GCA_040755805.1 of Nitrospirota bacterium. GTDB lineage: Bacteria > Nitrospirota > Thermodesulfovibrionia > Thermodesulfovibrionales > SM23-35 > JBFMAM01. Next base: position 3,806 of record JBFMAM010000090.1, on the reverse strand, counting down.
AAAGGCCTGATAATATTCTCGAATCAGAAAAGATCCTCGGCACCATACATATAGCCCTCGGTGACAACAGCTCATTTGGCGGGACCGTTAAAACGCCCTTCCATCAGGACTTTGTGTTTTTCAAGCCGACTGTAACATTGATTCATAAAGATGGTAGCAGAAAGGATATCCTTAAGGCTGGCAGATTGCTATGTTAACCCGAATAATGCAGGCATTGGTGTACAGGCAAGACATAGCATCTTCGCTCATTCTCGGCCCCGACAGATGTCGGGACCTCCGAGGCTTTTGCCTCTTAATTTTTATACATATACTATCTGACTATCGGCAAAAGAATCCGCTCAAATGCCATGTCCTGCCTGTAATATATTTTTTGTGAGTGAGGTTTATTCTCTATGCGATACATAATCCTCGGGACCGCAGGCCATATTGATCATGGTAAGAGTGCTCTTGTAAAGGCCCTGACAGGTATCGACCCTGACAGACTGAAGGAAGAGAAAGAGCGAGGTATCACGATTGACCTCGGGTTTGCAGACCTCAATTATCCTGATGGTCTTACTGTTGGGATTGTAGATGTTCCTGGACACGAAAGGCTCGTTAAAAATATGCTTGCGGGTGCAGGCGGGATAGACCTTGTGCTTCTTGTCATTGCTGCTGACGAGGGGGTAATGCCACAAAGCCGCGAGCATCTATATATATGCAACCTTCTGAAGATCAAATCTGGTCTCATTGCAATCACAAAGACAGACCTTGTAGATAATGAGTGGCTTGAGCTTGTAGTAGATGAAGTAAAGGGCTTTGTAAAAGGTACATCCCTCGAAGGAGCAGCAATAGTGCCTGTCTCATCAAAGACAATGTTTAATATCGATCTACTTAAAGAAGAGATAAGAGATGTGGCATTAAGGGTCGAGCCAAAACCATCAAAAGGCCTTTTCAGGCTCCCTATAGACAGGGTTTTTACATTAAAGGGATTTGGAACTGTGATAACAGGAACTGCTATCTCCGGGAGCATCTCTGTTGACGATGCTGTGGAGATACTTCCGAGCAATATCAAGAGCAGAGTACGCGGGCTTCACAGCCATGGTAGACCTATACAGACAGCATGTGCAGGCCAGAGGGTGGCGATAAATCTTCAGGGAGTCGAAAAGGAAGAATTAAAAAGGGGAGATTCGGTTGTGGTTCCTGAAAGGTTTATTCCAACAAAGACGATCGACGCAAAGGTGGAACTGCTTTCAGATGTACCGGTCCTTAAGAGTAAAAGCCTTGTCCATTTCCACCTCGGCACATCAGAGACCATAGCGAGGATTATCCCCTATGGCAGTGATGAGCTACATACAGGCGAGAGCTGTTACTGTCAGTTCAGGCTACAGGAGCCTGTTATCTCTATGTCTGGAGATAGATACATCATAAGGAGATTTTCTCCAGTAGAGACAATCGGTGGAGGAGAGATACTCGACCCATCTCCGTCACGGAGGCGGCGAAAAGAAGGTATTGAAGACCTGATGGTATTCGAGAAAGGCAGCCTGAATGAAAAGATTTCTACGAAGGTGCAAAAGTCAGGACTTTACGGTATTTCTACAATGGCCATTGAGGGCTGGATAAAGGCTGAAACTCCATCAATAAAGGATTCTATAAGGATACTGAAAGAAAAAGGTCTCCTCCTCAATATAGAGGGCGTACTCATTCATAAGACTGCCTTTGATACATTCAGAGAAAAGGTTTTTCAGACCCTGAATGATTTTCATATGAAAAATCCCTTAAAACCCGGAATGCTGAAAGAAGAACTCAGGGCCAATCTAAATATTGAACCCAGACTTTTCAGTGGCCTGATTGCAGCACTTGAAAAGGATATTGTTATGGAAAAGGAGGTAGTCCGGCTTGCAACCTTCGGTGTGGCTTTATCTCAGGCGGATGAGACACTAAAGGCAAAAATAGTCGGACTTTTAGAAAAGGGTGGATTTCAACCTCTAACTAAGGAAGAACTGTTTCAGTCTCTCAAACTGGATGAGAAACAGCTATCAGATATCCTGAAACTCATGGCAAAAGAGGGAAGTCTTGTAAGGATTAATGATTCAGTGTATATGACGTCTTCTGTTTACAATAAGATGATCGAGAACCTGAAGGATTTTTTTAGCAGAAAATCTGAGATGACCGTGGCAGAGTTCAGGGATCTCCTCGGCACAACAAGAAAGTATGCCTTACCTTTTCTCCAATACCTTGATTCAAACAGGATCACACTCAGGGTGGGGGATGTGAGGAAGTTTCTGCTACCATGAATAAAAAATATGTAATTGAATCCTTTAAAAATATACAACTTTTTTCTTCACTTACAGATGAAGAATTGCATCAAATTAGTGGTGAAATGGTTATAAAGAGGTTTAAAAAGAATGAAACAATTCTTTACGAAGAAGATACAAATGAGTTTATGTATATAGTTTTGTCTGGAAAGGTGAAGGCTGTACAGGTTAGTGAAGATGGAAAAGAAATAATCCTTGCTATGCATCAGGCGGGTGATTTTTTTGGTGAAATAACTTTGATTGATGGTAAAACAGTTCCTGCTACGGTAATAGCAACAGAGGATTCTACAGCCGCCATTATCTATAAAAAAAATTTTTACTCATTACTATTTATTTACAAAAAAGTACTTGAAAATTTGCTGCAGATATTATGTTCTCGACTTCGTGAATCCTGGGATAGGATACAATTATTAAATTTCAAAAATGCCTCACAGAGAATAAAGATGTTGTTTATGATGTTGTCTGACAATTATGGCCAAAAAACAAATGAAGGTATAGTATTAAATATTAAACTTACCCATCAGAATATAGCAGACATGGCGGGTATTACACGTGAGACGGTTACAAGGATAATTGATAAATGGCAAAGAAATGGAGAGATAACTATTCTGAAAAATAAATTTATATGCTTTAGCCCTGACTTTCTTCAAAAAGGGTTAAAGATGTGATTTAAATTAAAGACATGCCACTACCCAATGGGTTGGAAGCCCATCCTCTGGGTAGAATCGGGTCTCCTGACCCGAACTGCATTCGATAACCAAAAATCGCTCAATTTAGGTTATAGTAACTGTAGTTTAGCAAAAATTCCTAACTCTTTGAAATATAATGATTTTTAAGTCAGGCGAGATGCCTGACCTACTACTTTAAAAACTAATGCTCTCAAAGAGTTATATCAGTAGGACAGTCCCGAAAGCTTTCGGGACTGTCCTAAGGTAAAATTTGCTAAACTAGGTTATAGTAAATTAATTATGTACAAAGACCGCGATTATGACATAATTGTTATTGGTGCTGGACATGCCGGCTGCGAGGCTGCACTCGCATCTGCTCGGATGGGTTTTTCTACCTGTCTCTTCACAATAAACCTTGACACAATTGCACAGATGTCATGTAACCCAGCCATCGGTGGACTTGCAAAGGGTCATCTTGTCCGTGAGATAGATGCCCTTGGCGGAGAGATGGCAAAGGTAACGGATAGGGCAGGAATCCAGTTCAGAATGCTGAATACGAGCAAAGGACCTGCTGTTTGGTCCCTGAGGGCACAGGCAGACAGGGTTTTATACAGGCTTTCGATGCGAAAGGTCATTGAGTCTCAGGAAAACCTCGATATAAAGCAGGCTTCTGTCGAAAGGATAGTTGTAGAGGATGGAAAGGTAGAGGGGATTCTTACATCGCTCGGTATCTTCTATGGGGCAAGGGCTGTAATTGTTACGACAGGTACATTCCTAAAAGGCTTGATACACATAGGGCTTGAGAACTTTCCTGCTGGAAGGGCTGGAGAATTCCCATCGGTTG
>JBFMAM010000089.1:0-6518 GCA_040755805.1 Nitrospirota bacterium | reverse complement strand
CCTTGAAAGTATATTTCTAAAAGGGGGATATAAATCACATGATGAATGATATCAAACGCAGGCTAACCCCGAAAGCATTCGGGGCTGCGGCTACAAAGAATTCTTAAAGGAATTCTCAATTTAGATATAAAATATGCGATGCAACTCATCTGGAAAAATTTCTGTTTAGACCTCTTTAAAAAAACCTATATCATGGGAATCCTGAATGTCACGCCGGATTCCTTTTCTGACGGTGGCCTCCATTTTGATAAGTCTGCTGCAATTGAAAGGGCTTACAGGATGGTTGAAGAAGGCGCTGATATAATTGATATCGGGGGTGAATCAACAAGGCCAGGCTCGGAACCGGTCACCGTCGAAGAAGAGTTAAGACGCACAATACCTGTTATTAAGGTGCTTGCAAGGAAAATTGAGATCCCGATATCCATTGATACATACAAGTCGGAAATAGCAAAAAGGGCACTTGATACAGGTGCGTCTATGGTCAATGACATAAGCGGATTGAGATTCGACTCTAAGATGCCAGAGATTGTTTCTGAATATAAGGTCCCTGTGGTAATTATGCATATAAAGGGAAAGCCAAAAGACATGCAGCAGAATCCTGTATATGAGGCATTGATACCTGAGATAATGGATTACCTCAGAGTCAGTATAAGGTTAGCAATGAGGACAGGAATCTCAGAAAACAAGATAATAATTGATCCGGGTATAGGCTTTGGTAAGACATTTGATCAGAACCTCGAGATAATTAATAACCTTCGTGAGTTCACCTTCTTAGAGAAGCCGATCCTGATAGGTCCATCAAGAAAGGCATTCATAGGTAAAATCCTCGGAGATGTACCTGTAACAGAGAGGCTTGAAGGCACTGCAGCAGCAGTCGCTGTCTCTATAATGAACGGTGCAAATATAATCCGTGTTCACGATGTCAGGGAAATGGTAAGGGTTACAAAGGTGGTAGATGCTATAAAAAGGGAGAAGGTAAGCTAAAGGCGTTTACCAAAAATTTTTAATCTACAGATTGTGTTAAAATATTTGATGACCAAGTTGCATTTAATAACCAATAATCAAATTACAATAATCAAATAATAACCAAATTCCAATCCGCCTGAGGCGGATTGGAATTTATTTGATGTTTGGTGCTTGATTATTGGTGATTAAAATTATACAGGGGGTGACTGATGTCAGGAAAAAACTATTTCTTTACCTCGGAGTCTGTAACAGAAGGCCATCCAGATAAGATTGCGGATCAGATCTCTGATGCAATACTGGATGCGATAATTGCTAAGGACCCCATTGCCAGGGTCGCATGTGAGACACTTGTAACAACAGGCCTAGCTTTTGTAGCAGGTGAGATCACGACGAGCTGCTATGTTGAAATACCAGATATTGTAAGAGACACTATCAGGGAGATTGGTTATACGAGGGCAAAATATGGGTTTGATTATGAGACATGTGCAGTAATCACTTCTATTCATGAACAGTCTTCTGACATTGCTATGGGTGTTGACATAGGAGGTGCCGGTGACCAGGGTCTGATGTTTGGATATGCATGCAACGAGACCGAAGAACTTATGCCCCTTCCGATATTACTCGCCCATAAACTTGCTATGAAATTAGCAGAGGTCAGAAAGACGGACATCCTCGGCTATTTAAGGCCGGACGGTAAGACACAGGTAACCGTTGAATACAGGGACAGCAAACCCTTTAGAATAGATAGCATCGTTATTTCAACCCAGCACAGCCCTGAGGTTACACTTAAAGAAATAAGGGAAGACATTATTGAGAAGGTAATCAAGCCTGTAGTACCTCCAGAGATTCTTGATGAGGAGCATATTAAATATTACATAAATCCAACAGGCCGTTTTGTTGTTGGAGGGCCAATGGGTGATACCGGGCTTACGGGAAGAAAGATTATCGTTGATAGTTACGGTGGGGTCGGAAGTCATGGTGGTGGTTGTTTCTCCGGTAAGGATCCGACAAAAGTAGACAGGTCAGGTTCTTATATGTCAAGGTATATAGCAAAAAATATTGTTGCATCCGGGATAGCTAATAGGGTTGAGGTCCAGATTGCATATGCCATTGGCATACCTGAACCGGTATCAGTACTTATCGAGACGTTCGGAACAGGCAAGATACCATCAGAAGAGATAGTCCGGATTATAAAGAATAACTTTGACCTCACACCAAAGGGTATGATCGAGACTCTGAATCTCAGGAGACCTATCTATAAAAAGACAGCAGTATACGGCCATTTTGGAAGAAATGACGCTGATTTTACTTGGGAGAAAACAGATATGGCAGAGACCTTAAAAAAGGAGGCAGGACTATAGGAATCAAAACCTAATTAACCACAGAGAACGCAGAGGGCACAGAGAAAAAATAAAATTCAAAGTTCAAAATACATAAAATAAGAAAGGATTTGAAAGGAACGATGATAAAATATGACATAAAGGATATCGGTTTAGCAAAGAAGGGCAGGTTACGTATAGAGTGGGCTGCTAAGGAGATGCCTGTACTCAGGAGTATTGCAGAACGATTTAAGAGAGAAAAACCCCTGAAGGGGTTCAGGGTATCTGCATGCCTTCATATTACAACAGAGACAGCTAACCTTATGGAAACCCTGACCGCAGGTGGTGCAGAGGTCTCCCTCTGTGCTTCCAACCCCCTAAGCACGCAAGACGATGTTGCTGCCTCTCTTATCAGATTTTCTAAGACCCCTGTCTTTGCAATAAAGGGAGAGGACAGAAGAAGCTATTACAGGCATATCAATGAGGTACTGTCATTAAAGCCTCATATTACCATGGACGATGGCGCTGATCTTGTCTCTACGCTTCATAAACACAGGAGAGGGTTGAAGAATCTGATAGGCGGTACAGAAGAGACAACAACAGGTGTAATAAGGCTGAGGGCTATGGCCGAAAACGGGGTTCTTAGATATCCAATAATAGCAGTAAATGATGCATATACAAAATATCTTTTTGACAATCGTTATGGCACGGGTCAGTCTACAATTGATGGCATAATGAGGGCTACAAACAGGTTAATTGCCGGCTCTAACTTTGTTATCTCAGGCTATGGTTGGTGTGGCAAGGGCATTGCGATGAGGGCAAAAGGTATGGGTGCAAGGGTTATTATTACAGAGATAAACCCATTGAGGGCGCTTGAGGCAACAATGGACGGGTTTGAGTTGATGCCTATCAGAGAGGCATCGAAGATAGGAGATATCTTTGTTACAGCAACTGGAGATATTAACGTAATTTCAAAGGATTGCTTTACCCTGATGAAAGATGGTGCGATACTCTGTAATTCAGGCCACTTTAATGTTGAGATATCCATAGATGACCTCAGGAAAATGTCAAACAATAGGAGGGTCATAAGAGACTTTGTCGAGGAATATACCCTGAAGAAAAACAGAAGGATATATCTCCTCGGAGAAGGAAGGCTTATTAACTTAGCGGCGGCAGAGGGACATCCATCCGCAGTTATGGATATGAGTTTTGCAAACCAGGCCCTTTGTGCTGAGTACATAGTAAAAAATTATACGAGACTTGGAAATAAGGTCTACAGTGTTCCAGAGGAGATCGACAGAGAGATCGCACGACTAAAGCTCAAAGCAATGGGGATAAGGATAGATACGTTGAGCAAGGAGCAGAAAAGATATCTAAAGAGCTGGGAGATGGGGACATAAAAAAGTTAAAAGTTGAAAGTGAAAAGTTAGAAGTGAAAGGCAGAGTAGTTTCTATCAATATCAGTGATAAGAAAGGTATTCGGAAGAAGCCTGTCAAGGAGGCTGAGATAAAGACAGACTTTGGCATCGAAGGCGATGCGCATGCATCCGGAAAATGGCACAGGCAGGTTAGCCTCTTAGCACTCGAAAGTATCAAGAAGATGCAAGACTTAGGCCTTAAAGTTAATCCCGGTGATTTTGCAGAGAATATCACAACAGAGGGCATCGACCTTCTTAAACTCCCACTCGGCACAAAGATAACTATTGGAAAGGAGGTTGAGGTTGAGGTAAGCCAGATAGGTAAGGAATGCCATACTCGGTGCAGTATATACTACCTGGCAGGCGATTGTGTTATGCCAAAAGAAGGAATCTTTGTTAAGGTTCTTAGGGGCGGCAAAATAAAAAAAGGGGATAAAATAGTAGTAAAATAGTAGTAAAATAGTAGTATGCTGTTCTTAACGATTCCTTCTTAATGTCATTCCCGGGTAAGCGGGAATCCAGACGCTGTCCCTGCCCCGTATCAAGTACGGGATAAACTCCAGCAGGGAACTATACAAAGGAAATGGATTCCGCATCCCCCGATTAAAGACTTCGAGGGCAGGCAAGTGCGGAATGACATCATTGGATATAGGTATATATTCCTGCTTCCGCAGGAATGACGATATTAGAAAAGTGTTTATAAGCACTAAAGTAGAATGATTACCGTTGCCGTCTTAACTTTGAGTGATAAGGGATCAAGGGGAGAACGTGAAGACTTAAGCGGCCCTATGATCGAAGATATGCTAAAGGGAATAGGGGCCGAGGTTAAGTACTATGAAATCCTGCCTGATGAAAAAGAGCTGATTAAAGAAAGACTCATTGAGTATGCCGGAAAGGCTGACCTGATACTCACGACAGGCGGGACAGGACTTGCCCCGCGAGATGTTACGCCTGATGCAACACTCGAGGTAATAGATAAAGAAGTGCCAGGCATTACTGAGGCGATGCGGATTGAAGGCTTAAAAAAGACAAGCAGGTCAATACTCTCGAGGGCAGTTGCGGGTGTAAAAGGAGAGTCATTGATTATCAACCTTCCAGGAAGCCCAAAGGCTGTAAAAGAAAACCTCGAAGTTATATTAGATGTCATCCCCCATGCAATAGAGAAGATTAAAGGAGACCCTACAGAATGTGCTCGTTAGCAATTGTAAATTACTCCTTTATTTTTCAGTCATTCCGACTTGTTCGGAATCCTTCTTTGGCCCTCCTTAATAAGGGATTGTTTCTAAGAAAGATTCCCGATCCGCCTAAGGCGGAGGAATGACAGACAGACTGTATGAAAGATATTTCTTTCCCCTTAGCCTTTTTTGCAGGCATATTATCTTTCCTGTCTCCGTGTGTCCTTCCGCTTGTGCCTTCTTATGTATCCTTTATAACTGGCATTTCGTTTAAAGATCTCACTGGTGGTGCAGATAGAAAAAGGGTCAGATACCTGACAATGACAAACTCGGTTGCATTCATATCAGGTTTTTCCTCAATATTCATTGTCCTGGGCATATCATCATCGGCAGTGGGCAAATTTTTATTTGAGTACCAGGACTATATAAGAATAGTCGGCGGTATTCTTGTTATTATCTTTGGTCTTTTTATCGCTGGTTTTCTGAAATTCGGTTTTCTTATGAAAAAAATAAAATTTCAAATAAGCGGGAAGCCAGCAGGTTATATCGGGTCGTTTATCGTCGGGATGAGCTTTGCAACAGGCTGGACACCGTGCATAAGCCCTATACTCGGTACGATACTCCTTTATGCAAGTTCAAAGGCATCTGCTATATATGGATTCTGGCTCCTGTTAGCCTATTCCATCGGCCTTGCTATCCCATTTTTCATCTCGGCCGTTGCGATTAATTCGTTTCTGAGTTATTCAAAAAAGCTCGGCAAATATATGCGATGGATTATGGCCTTGAGTGGACTTATCCTTATTATCTTCGGTATCATGCTCTTGAGTAACATGGTGCGTAAGCTCTCAGGACTTCTGCCAGATTTTGGGATCAGGTTCTAATTGACATAAATTCTTATAAACTCTTATAATTTTTATATATTTTGAGACTCTTATAAAAGTCGAATTTCGCTGAAAATAGGTCAGGCATCTCGGTACTTGCCTGACAAAGCGTTGCGACATCTAAAAACTATTCACTAATAAGTGTTGTTAAGTGCGCCTGTAGCTCAGTTGGAAAGAGCAACTGCCTTCTAAGCAGTGGGTCAGGGGTTCGAATCCCTTCAGGCGCGCCAGATGAATTCCGCTTTGCGGATGGTATCTAATCGTCATTCCGTGCTTGACACGGAATCCAGTTCATTATCATTTACCCCTGGATTCCCACTTTCGCGGGAATGACAAATGAGGCAAAGTTGACGATATTATTTATTTTACTTTACTATTAATTAATAGCGACTCAGCAAGATTTTTTGTTTGGATTTATGAGGCCTCCAAAAAGTCGAAGACTTTTTGGAGCAGAATGGTGAGTGTAGCTCAATGGTTAGAGCACTGGACTGTGGCTCCAGGTGTTGGGGGTTCGAGTCCCCTCACTCACCCCAGGCAAATTTTGATCTGCAAAATTTGCATTTATTAGTTAATTTTTGATTGCGGATATTAATTCATTATTTACTAACAACTAATCACTATTCACTAATAACTGTGGTTGATGCGCCTGTAGCTCAGTGGATTAGAGCATCGGCCTCCGGAGCCGATTCAGATAATTTTAATAAGTTTTTGATAATAGGTAAAAATTAGCCTAATCCCTTCTTTTTAAAAGATTTTTCA
>JBFMAM010000088.1:0-6600 GCA_040755805.1 Nitrospirota bacterium | reverse complement strand
CTATTCCCGGAAAACATTAAAGGCCTATGCGGACTGGATCCGCAAGTTCCAGGGCTTCCTGCATGATAAGCTTCCTGAGGAATTGTCGGAAACTGATGTAATATGACTCAATCGCAGCCGACTATTCCCTGCTCGATGAAATAATCAGGATGCAGATTAGGGTGCCGTTATTTACACAGCTCAGAGACCTGGCAAAGAGCATAAAAAGTAAAAGTACCTATGGTTTGAAGATTGATACCCCTGAACTTTTGCTCTTTAAGAGACTTTTTACCTTTTCCATCCATACAGAAAAGTATATCCAGACTCTTATGTCAGGGTCTCTGTCTGATTTGAAACAGATTGCAAAAGAGATTGTCTGGCCAGCCCTTACTTTGGATATAAACGAGATAGACAGATTATTGAGCAAGCCCATTGAGACAAAAGAGTTGAGTTTACATAATCTCAGGACAGGGATAGATAAGTGTCTTATAGTTTTTAAGGTGAAAATCTTATATAATTTTCCCAGTATTTTAAAAGCTCTCCTGTTGCCCTGAGGTCCCCGACGCAGTATCTTGCAATATCGAGGTGTCTGCCAGCCTTAAATAGGTCTTTAACCTCATATCCTGTAATGCCGCCTTCTTTGGGGCTCTTTATCCCGAATGTCCTGCACCACATATCAAGATTAAATCTCCTGCGCGAGGCGCCGTAAAATGTGAGCTGATCGAGCAGGTCTATATGCGTCTCATTATATCTGTTCGGCATCAAATCCTTCGTTGGTCTTATCCTGTGGACAGCAGAACGGATTAAAATAAAAGGGCAGTCAAAACCCCTCCCATTGAAGGTTATAAATTGTTCATAGCCCTTAATGACATCCCAGAATTTCTCGAGGATTTCCTTCTCCGTCCCTGTTTCATATCGTACGTTATCTTCTTCGAACGGAAGCAGCGGATCACCTGTAGTCTGGAAAAATACAATGCCCTTCTGTATATCAGGATTGAGCAATCCTATTGTAATGATTTCTCCTGTCAGAGGATAAAAAGAGAGTCGGTCTTTTATTTCCTCTTTCTCATCTTCTGTTTCTGCATACCTCAGAAGGTATTCCTGAGTTGTTTTATCGAGGGATTCAAAATCCTTTCCAACCGTCTCTATGTCAAATATAACTCTGGACATCACCTAAAAGATACAGGATACACGATGCACGATGCATGATAAAATATTTTTGTATCCTGTATCTTGTATCCTGCATCATGCATCTTTTCTTTATGATGCCTTCTGCAACTCCTTAAAGACCTTCCATGTCTTGAGAAGGTCTATAGCCCTCTGAAGCTGTATATCTTCTTTCTCTTCGACCTCTATAGGCACCATCTCCTCGGGCTCTTTTGGTTTTTCTTCCATCTGCTCATCCTCAAGATGCCTCTCGAGGTCCTTCTCTCTTAATACAGGATGTCCCTTATCTCTCTCTTTTGTTTTAAGTCTTACTACAATATCAGGCACAATCCCTGTCGCCTGTATGGACATCCCCTTCGGTGTGTAATATCTCGCTGTTGTAAGCCTGAGGCCTGAACCATCACTGAGTGGGATTACTGATTGCACCGACCCCTTCCCGAAGGTCTGTGTACCGAGGATGACAGCCCTATTCCAATCCTTTAATGCACCAGCAACAATCTCTGATGCACTTGCACTCCCTTCGTTAACCAGGACGACCATCGGTATGGTATAATTTGGCTTCCCTTCTTCAGTGTTATACTCTGTTCTCTCACCTGTTTTACCCTTGGTATACACTACTAATTTGCCCGGTGGCAGGAACTGGCTTGTAACGTTTACGGCACTGTGAAGAAGCCCTCCAGGATTATTCCTGAGGTCAAGTATGAACGCATTTATCTTCTCCTCCATCAGTTTTTCTATTGCATTAGAAAGGTCATCTGCTGTCTGTTCCTGAAACTGGCTTATCTTTATATATCCTATACCATCTTCGATAAGCCTGTACTTCACACTCTTTATCTTTATTATCTCTCTTGTTATGGTAAAGTCCTTTGTCTCTTTCCATCCCTCCCTGAGTATTGTTATGGTGACAGGGGTATTTGGTACCCCTCTCATCTTACGGACAGCATCATGAAGACCCATATCCTTTGTAAACTCATTGTTTATCCTTATTATCTTATCACCCGCCTTTATGCCAGCCCTGTAAGCTGGTGTATCCTCTATCGGAGCTATCACTGTCAGCATCCCATCTTTTATTCCTATCTGTATGCCAATACCTCCGAACTCCCCTTTTGTTTCAACCTGCATCTCTTTATATGCCTCAGGAGTCATAAAGCCTGAATGAGGGTCGAGGGAGCTGAGCATACCCTTAAGCGCATCATATATTAGGTCCTTGGGTTTTACATCTTCTACATAGTTCTTCCTGACGATAGAAAGGACTTCTGTAAAGATCTTTAATTCTTCATATCCAGCCCCCTCTGCGCCTACGTTGTTCACAGACCATCTCCCGATAAAAATGCCTGTGGAAACAACAACAAATATAAGAACCAATACAGGGATTATCTTTTTCATATTACTCATCTTTTCTTGTCCTCCAGATTTTTATCTCTAAGAAAACCACAGAGAGCACAGAGATAATTTTAAGAACACTGAGAAAAACTTCTTAATTTCAGAACCTATGTTTCTTTTTTCTCCTCTGTGTATTCTGTAGTTAATGCCTTTTGGGCTTTTTCTTATATTAAAAGATTTTATCTCTCTGCGGGTTAATAATTTTTTTATTTTATCTTTTTTTCAGCCATTGTAATGGATCAAGGGGTTTACCTTTATATCGCACTTCAAAGTAAAGGCCTGGCGCATTCAGGATGCCCGAATTTCCCACCCGTCCAATTGTCTGCTCTGCTTTTATTATATCTCCAACCTTAGAAAAAATCTCTGATAGGCTTCCATATAGCGTGTGATATCCATCACCGTGGGTTACAATCACGAGCTGGCCGTAACCCTTAAACCACTCTGCAAAAACGACCTTGCCATTATATACGGCCTTTGCAAAGTAGTCTGCGCCTGACTGTATGTATATGCCACTTCTGAAGACAGGGGTATTAAACTGAGGGTCCCTTTGAGAACCGTACGGGATTGCCACCTTACCTTCAACAGGCCAGGGAAGTCTTCCTTTAAGCCCTGAAAAACCCTTTGCGGAGTAAGTATCTACCCTCTCAGACTCTCTTATAATCTCGAGAAGTTTTTTTGAGGCCTCTTTTAACTCCTTCAGCATCTTCGCATAGGAGGTTTTCTCTTTTCTTATAGATGCGAGTAACACCTCTTTATCTTTCCTCTTTTCTGTAAGTGCTGCCTCCTCAGCCCTAACCTTCCCTTCATTCTTCATGAGTTCTGACTTGAGTGTCATCAATCGCTTCTCTTTTTCACTAAGGCCCTTCAGGTTATCTTTATAGATGTTCAGAGCTCTGTTTTCGTAGGCAGTAATATATTGTAGGGATTTCCAACCCCTCGTCAGTTGAGAGATATCCTCAGCGCCCGAAAGCAACATAACTATATCTCCAGATTGTCCGTATTTCTGCATAGCCCTGAGTTTTCTCTTTATCCACTCCCTCTGCCTCTCGATGTTGCTTCTGCTCAGAGAAATTTCGGCCTCTACCTTTGATATCTCTGACCCTGTGTCCATAAGTTTCTTCCTGTACTTTCCGAGTTCGGCTTCTACCTGACTGATCTGTCTGTTAGTCTTTTCGAGGTCAGCGAGGATTGAGTGTTCACGTTTTTCTACCTTTTCGAGTTTTTCCTTATGTATCTTTATCTCGCTCTGTATCTTTTTATATTCCTCACGCGGAGTAGCAGCATAACAGAATGATGCAAAGAGCAAAAAGCTAAGAACATAGAGCAATAGACGGCTAACGGCTGCGGTTACGACGCTCGTTTCGGCTGCGTACAATGGCAACGTGAAAAAGCCGAAAGACTTAACCGATAGACGATACGAGCTTCGTAACCTTAACCGCTTGACGTTTCTCAAAACGGGCATCGTAGCCACGGCCTTAACCGTATTTTGTCCTTCGCCCTTTGCCTTATGCCCTATGCTAAATATCTGATCCTCCCGAGAGCTATAGCAGCGCCTGTCATCCCGAAGAGAAGCCCTGCCAGAGGGAGAAAAAGGGATATATCAGTCGGAAAGATGATCGCCTTAAAGAGAGGGATTGCAAGGCTGAGCTGAAGAATGACTGCGTAATATAATGATAGAATACCAATAAGGCTCAAAAGACCACCGATAAAACCGATAACAGCGCCCTCTATGATGAATGGTGCCCTTATGAATCCTTTTGTGGCACCTAAAAGCTTGTAGGTCTCTATCTCCTCATTTTTTCGATAAAAGAGAATCTTCACAGTGCTGTAGCAGACAAAGATCACCCCTCCTGACATTATCATGATAAATACCAAGCCTAAAGTTTTCATCCCGACTTTTATGGAGTATATAGAAGAGAGAAATTTTTCGCCATACTCCACCTCATCTACCCACTTTATCTCCCTTAGCCTGTCTGAAAGTCCTTTTACAGTCTCGGGACCCACCGCCTCTTTCTTAAGCTTTATCTCTATCGAATCGGGCAGGGGATTTTCCTCGAGGCCCGCGAGCACATATTCTGCATCCCTTAAAGTAGCTTTGAGTTCTTTCATAGCCTCATCTTTCGGGATGTATTTCACTATCTCAACAGCGCTCTCTTTCTTGAGAGTATTTATTATATTTTCTAACTCTTCCCCTGAAAGGTTATTCTTCAGGTAGAGCATCATAGAAAATTTTTCAGGAAGCTTTCTGGTTGCTATATCAACATTGTAGACAGAGAGGGCAGTAAGGGCCATAATAAGGAAACATACTGCTATTGTTAGAATGGAAAGCAGATTTAACCACTTCTCATGTAATATGCTCTGGGCTGCGAGCCTGAATGCATATGGGACAGCTATTTAACCCACCTCCTCTCCAACAAGATCACCGTTGTCCAGCCTCAGTACCCTTCTGCCTGTGCTCCGAAAGAGCTCTCTATTGTGCGTAGCGAACAGTATTGTCGTACCCTTTACATTGATATCTTTAAATATCCTCATTATTCCTACTGAAAGATCAGGGTCAATATTGCCGGTTGGCTCATCAGCAAGGATAATTGTGGGTTCAGCAACTACGGCCCTCGCAATAACAACCCTCTGCTGTTCTCCTCCTGACAGTGTATCGGGGTAATTATCTGCCTTATGTCTCAGGTTCACTATCTTAAGTGAGTCGAATACACGTGTCTTTACCTCCTTATCGTTTACTCCTCTTATCCTGAGGGCAAGGGCAACATTCTCAAATACATTTCTGCTATTAAGGAGCCTGAAATCCTGAAACACAACCCCGATATTTCGCCTCAATAATGGTATGCTTGATTCTTTCAGTTTGTTTATCTCCCATCCTGCTATCGAAATATTACCCTCGTCATGTCTTTCTGCAAGATATATTAATTTAAGGAGTGTTGTTTTCCCAGAACCACTTGGCCCGGTTACAAATGCCATCTCCCCCTTATCAATGGAAAAGGTTATATTCCTCAAGGCTGTCTGATTATCATAATGCTTTGATACGTTGTAAAAGTGTATCATATGTTCAAAGCCTCGTTACGAATTTCTATCAATCGGCCACGGCAACGAGGCCCGTTTCGTCTGTCGGTGACGTTATTCGGCTTTTTCATCCGCCTCAGGCGGACCGTTACACGTAACCGATACGGGCCCCGTTAGATAGTAATTATTATCTAACGGGGCGGGCTTCGTAACCGTTACCTTAGCCGTAATCATGAGTTAACGGGACTCATCCCTGTCAAGTACTCCTTTTATCGTCTTGATGATATCATCTACAGTAAGGCCATAAAGTTTTAATAATTCCTCCGGTGTTCCAGAGCATCCGAAGGCATCTTTTATCCCTATCCTGCGAACCTGAACAGGGTGGTTTTCAGATAGAAATTCACTTACAGCACTCCCCAGGCCACCTATAATTGAATGTTCTTCAGCGGTGACAATGAGCCTGCATGCCTTTGCAGTATTAAGCAAGGTCTCGGTATCGAGTGGTTTTACAGTAGACATATTTATTATGCCAGCATCTATACCATCCTGCTTAAGGATTCTTGCAGCATCCAGTGCCATGGATACCATAATCCCTATTGCTACTATATTTACATCCCTGCCCGTATGGAAGGTATAAGCCCTTCCTATTTTAAATTCATAATCATCAGGCATTACAGATGGAACCTCAGCCCTCCCGAGCCTTACATAAACCGGACCATAATACTCTGCAATAGCATTAACAACCTGTTTTGTTTCATTGCCATCAGCAGGGACTATAACCGTCATATTTGGAAGAACTCGCATAAGTGCAATATCCTCTGTTGCCTGATGTGAGGCACCATCTTCACCAACAGTAATGCCACCGTGTGTTGCTACAAACTTTACATTAAGGTTTGAATAACAGGCGGTCTGTCTTATCTGATCCCATGCCCTTCCTGCCTCAAAGACCGCAAATGTTGATGCAAAAGGAAGTTTTCCTGCAAGCGCCAGTCCACATGCAGCGCCAACCATGTCCTGTTCAGCTATACCCATATTATAAAAACGTTTAGGGAATGC
>JBFMAM010000087.1:0-6635 GCA_040755805.1 Nitrospirota bacterium | reverse complement strand
GTCTTGGCATCACACTCAAAAACCTCGGGGGTGAATTTGAGGAATTAAAGGAATATCCGGCATTGTCAGGAATCTGCTCTAAAAGGGGTAGGGAAATACTCGATGACTATATGGACAAAATGGGCTTTAAACTCAAATACGAGTGGGCACCGAAGATAAAACCCATAAAAGGTATTGTACCCCGTGATTACTATTTTGCAAGAATATATGAGTATCCTGACTCCTATAAAGACCAATCAATTCATGCAAAAGAAGACCTGCTCATGAACACCCGCCTTTCGCTGAGAAAGATGGGAGAACCTGACGAGTCAATATTTGTATTTTCATTCTATCCAGATGTAATCGTCTTAAAGGAGGTCGGCGACCCACTTCAGTTAGCTGATTTCTTCGGTCTCGATAGGGATGGACTAAAGGCAAAAATTGTATTTGCACAGGGCAGGCAGAATACAAATTATCAAATCTATCTATATGCGTGCCACCCCTTTTTCATTCAGGGATATTGCTCTATGACAAATGGAGAGAATACAGCATTTGTTCCTATAAGGGAATTTTTGATGAGCAGGGAATTTCCTGGGTATATCGGCTATAACAGCGATAGCGAGGTATTTACGCATATCCTTCATTACACTATAAGGCAACTGGGATTACCATTGACTTATTATAAAGATGTGATCACACCACTTAAGGAATCAGAAATCGAGTTAAGGGAAGATAGAGAAGCCCTGAGGTTAATTAAACAATCATTAAGACCCCTATGTATAGATGGCCCGAATGTTGTTATCGGATTTTCCCCCGACGGGACATGCTTTATGGTTCATGATTCTAAGAAATTGAGACCCGGTGTTGTTGGAGGAGTAAAGGGCAAATATGCATTAATGTCTGAAGAATGTGGACTTGATAGGGCGATTCCTGAAAGAAACAGATCAGAGGATATATTTCCAATGAAATATGACATGGTAATCGTCAAGCCTCAGGCAGGGGAAGCGATAGTATGGAATCAACAAAGAGGAGAATATAATGATAGACTACAATCATAAACTCTCATTAAAGGAGTTCCCATATATAATCCGTTGGAGAGATGATAGATGTAAGAGGTGCGGTAGATGCACTGCCGTATGTCCTATTAAGGCTATTGAGCCAACAGTTAAGGTTCAGCGAATTGTTCAGTCTGAGGGGCCTGTGCCTACACCAACAGCAGTGAGAAGGCTTGTCCAAGTTGTTGAACAGGTAACAGACATGGATAGATATTGCACAGGCTGTGGAGCCTGTACACTTGTATGTCCAAACGAGGCGATAGAGCCTGAATACAATCCCCAGAATAAATTTCTGCATTACAAAAACAGGGGTGGAGAAGGATACAAAAGGGGTGGAAGAAGAAACGATCCATCCATATCAACCCTTGACAGACTCAAATTTACAAGGATATCAATGCTTACAGACCCAGCGTTAGATGCAGGAAGGCATGAGTTTCGTGTCAGGACACTACTTGGGAGGATTTTACCTCCAGAGGAACTACCATTAAAGGCGGTTAATGGCAAACTTGTGGTTGATAAGGAGAATGATAAATTCATTCCTCCTGTCCGTGAGATTTTTCCAATAATGATTAGCAGTATGTCAGTAGGTGCGCTTTCACCTCCTATGTGGGAAGGACTTGCCATGGGTGTTGCCTATCTCAACGAAATTGAAGGGCTACCTGTTGTAATGTGTACTGGTGAGGGTGGAGTACCGCCAAGGCTTTTAAAATCAAGATACTTGAAATATTTCATCCTCCAGATAGCCTCAGGATATTTTGGATGGGATGAAATTATCCATGCGCTGCCACACATGGTGGAAGACCCCGCTGCCATCGAGATTAAGTATGGTCAGGGTGCAAAGCCTGGTGATGGTGGGTTGTTGATGGCACAAAAGGTCCTTAAACTCATAGCCAGTATCCGGGGTGTGCCACAGTTTGTTGACCTTGCATCACCTCCAACTCATCAGACAAAGTATTCCATCGAAGAGGCAGTAGCAAAGATGATCCAGTCTATGTCCATGGCATGGGGCTTCAGAGTGCCTGTCTATCCCAAGATTTCTGGAACAAAGACAGCGCGAGCAGTTTTAAACAATCTTGCAAGAAATCCCTATGCAGCAGCCCTTTGCATAGATGGTGAGGATGGCGGAACAGGAGCAGCATATAATGTGTCCCTTGATAAGATGGGTCACCCAATAGCATCAAACATAAGGGAGTGTTATCTTGACCTTGTGAAACAGGGCAAACAGAACGAATTACCCTTGATAGCAGCAGGGGGTATTGGTAAAAAAGGCAATTTAGCAGCCAATGCTGCAGCCCTTATAATGCTCGGTGCCTCAGCAGTTTCTATTGGGAAATACATAATGCAGGCGGCTGCAGATTGTTTCGGAGACGAATATAATCGCTGTAACATCTGCAATACAGGTAAGTGCCCAAGAGGTATAACTACACAGGACTCAAAACTTTATAGAAGGCTTGACTCTGATAGGGTTGCTGAACGTCTGGTAGAGATCTTCAAGGCTGCTAATGTGGAGTTAAAGAAGATATTTGCACCAATGGGCAGGAGCACAGAACTACCTATAGGTATGTCTGATGGATTAAGTATAGATGACAAGGCAATGGCAGAGAGGTTAGAGATTAGTTATGCGTGCTAAGAATAAGAAAAATCCCCCCTCACCCCCCTTTACTAAAGGGGGGCGTGGGGGGATTACTGGAATAGAATCCCAAAATAAAGTCGTCGTCATATATGGAAGCGTTAACGGCAGAAGGGTATCTTCACGTCATCTTGAAGAGCAGATACAGCAAGCGGTCAGGGATGGCGCAAGAGAACTGCATATAATAGCTGACGGGCAGCATGGCATTGGCGGCAGAATCTGGCTAAGGTCCGCCTCAGGTGGAAGGAGGGAAACTGTAAAAATAACTGTAGAGGGTCCTGTTGGTCAGAGGCTTGGAAGCATGGGAATGTTCGGTACCGAGATTATTGTAAAAGGAAGTGCCTCTAACGACATAGGCTGGCTTAACTGTGGTGCAAAAATTACTGTTTTAGGAGATGTTACCAATGGTGCATTTAATGCTGCAGCACAGGGAATTCTCTATGTTCAGGGTAGTGGTGGTGCAAGATGTGATACAATGACCAAACATAATCCAAGATTTGACCCTCCACAATCATGGTATTTCAGAGATGTTGGAGACTCCTTTGCAGAGTTTAAGGCAGGTGGAATTGCAGTTGTCTGTGGTTTAAATCCAAAGAATCCAAAAAATATACTCGGCTACCGCCCATGTGTCGGAATGGTTGGTGGAACAATATATTTTAGGGGTCCGATTCAGGGCTATAGTGAAAAAGATGTAAAACTCCTTGACCTCGTGCCTCAGGATTGGGAATGGCTCAAGATTAATATGAAGGCATTTCTCGAAGCCATTGACAGAATTTCATATTATGACGAGCTTACTCGTTCAGTTGATAATTGGAAGAAATTTATCGCATATACACCTCAGGAGAAAAGGGCGCGAAGATGGTTTAAGATGTCCACCTCTGATTTCAGGAAGAATATATGGGAGAAGGAGGTTGGGCATGGTGGTATATTTGCTGAGTATCTGGAGCATGAACTCACATTATTGCCTTATATAACAACAGGAAAGGATAGACGAAATAAACCGGTCTGGGCAAATGAAAAGTATGCGCCACCATGTGCGTATGCATGCCCAACACATATACCCTCACACAAAAGGGCTTCTCTTATAAGACAGGGCAAACTCTATGAGGCGCTGGAACTGGTCTTGCAATATAGCCCGTTACCTGCAAGGGTATGCGGACAGATATGTCCAAACCTCTGCATGCAGGGCTGCACGAGGGGACAGCTTGACAAACCTCTTAGCATTGATAAATACGGACGCCTTGCCATTGACCTGCCAGCACCAAAGACGGAAAACCCATCAGGACATACAATAGCTGTCATTGGTGGAGGTCCTGGGGGATTGAGTGCAGCGTGGCAGCTTGCTTTAAAAGGTCATACTGTTTACCTTTATGAAGCAGCAGGCAAATTAGGCGGAAAGCTCGAGCTCTGTATCCCGAGAGAGCGTCTGTCCCATGAGATACTCGAAAAAGAGCTTTCAAGATTCAAGGAGATAGGCGTTAATATTTATCCGAATACAAAAGTAGACCAGAAAAAGTTTGAGGAGATTTATAAAAACAATGAGATAGTTGTTGTTGCATGCGGTGCACATAAACCAAGAACCCTTACATTCCCGGGTTCTGAGCATGTAGTACCTGCCATTGAGTTTCTTAAAGGAATTAATATTGGAGACCTGCTAGATCTCAATGGCAAAAGGGTTGTTGTTATAGGAGCGGGTAATGTAGGTATGGACGTTGCCTCACAGGCGTATAACTGCGGTGCTGTATCAGTAATAGCTGTGGATATTCAGAAACCTGCAGCCTTTGGAAAAGAAATGGAGATTGCAAAGGCGAAAGGGACTCAAATACTCTGGCCAAAATTCACCGAGAGATACGATAAGGAACAGAAGAAGATATTTTTCACAGACGGCACATCACTCGATGCAGACCTTGTGGTTATTGCCATAGGTGAAGTGCCGATACCGGACTTCCTTCCTCCAAATATCCACACAGAAAAAGGCTGGATAATGGTAAACGAGATTGGGCAGACATCAGATGTAAAGGTCTTTGCCATAGGCGATGCTACAAAGCCTGGTCTTGTAACACATGCCATTGGTCAGGGAAGGATTGCTGCAGAGACTATCCATTATCAGCTTATGCACGCACCTCGATGGCCTGAAATCAAACAGGTTATACCTTATGAGCGCATCAAGACAGAATATTATGATGTCTGCCGTGGCGACTTTACACCTGAACAGGAGGCTAACAGATGTATGTCCTGTGCTACATGTCGTGACTGCCGTATGTGTGAAGTCACCTGTTACTGGGGCGCAATAAGCAGGGTTGAACATAAAGACGGTTCATATGAATATGTCGTTGATGATGATAAATGCATTGGGTGTGGTTTTTGTGCTGGCATCTGCCCATGCGGTGTTTGGGAGATGGTAGAGAATATATAACGAAAATAAAGAGCCCTGCTGCAAAACCAGAGGGTATTGAAGAATTATGATTCCGGTTTATATGAGAAAGTAGTTGTTGTCATTCCCGCTTGTCGGGAATCGAAAGAAAGATTCTGGACAAGCCCGCCTGAGGCGTGAGGCGGATAAGCCAGAATGACAAGAATGCGGTAACCCTGTAGCAAGCAGGGAATACCTATGTTTAAGATTAGGAAGGTAAAAAGCATCAAAGGTAAAAAGCATCAAAGGTAAAAAGCATCAAATGAAAGAATCTCTTGTTAGAGAAAATCGCATACTTTCAGCCCTTCTTGAGGTGGGCAAGGTTCTGAACTCTTCTTTTGAACTTGAGAAGAATCTTTCTCGTACCATGCGCGTCCTCGGAGACTTTCTTGATATGGAAAGGGGATCTGTTTTTCTCCTCGACCTTGGTACGAAAGAGCTTAGAATAGTCGCTGCCCATGGCCTCACAAGAGAGCAGATAGAAAGGGGAAAATATAAGATAGGCGAAGGTATTGTAGGTAGGGTCTTGGAAAAGGGTTATCCTCTTGTTATACCCAATGTTGGAGAGGAGCCCTTATTTCTTAATAAGACAGGCTCAAGGATTAAAAAGAACGGGATTTCATTTCTTTGTGTTCCGATTAAGTTTAAGGGTGAATCCATCGGTGTTTTGAGTGCTGACAGGATTTTTAAAGACAGGGCTATAACAGTTGATGAAGACATTAGGGTTTTAGAGATAGTAGCATCCATTATTGCCCAGTATGTAATTCTCTGGAAACATTACATGGAATCAGAACAGGAAAGAGAAAACCTGAAACTCGAGCTTAAAGGCAGATACAGTCTTCCAAATATCATCGGCAGTTCAGATAAAATGCAGGAAGTATTTGAGGCTGTTCATCGTGTAGCAGATTCAAAGGCAACTGTCATTTTATATGGAGAAAGTGGCACTGGAAAAGAATTGATTGCAAAGGCTATCCATTACATGAGCCAGAGGTCTAAAGGGCCTTTTACCAAATTCAACTGTGCCTCTATACCCGAAGGGTTACTTGAATCAGAGCTCTTTGGACATGAAAAGGGTGCATTTACAGGCGCCATAACAGCAAGAAAGGGAAGATTCGAACTTGCTAATGGAGGCACGATACTTCTTGATGAAGTTGGAGATCTTCCTATCACCCTTCAGCCAAAGATATTGCGTGTACTTCAGGAAAGGGAGTTTGAGCGGGTTGGTGGAGAAAGGACTATAAAAGTTGATGTAAGGCTTATTGCTGCAACGAGTAGGAATCTTGAAGATCTCGTTTTAAAAGGTAAGTTCAGAGAGGATCTATACTACAGGCTTAACGTTGTGCCGATATCTATGCCGGCTCTCAGAGAGAGAAAAGAGGATATCCTTCCTTTGACAGAGCATTTCCTGAGACGTTTCAATGAAGAAAATAAGAAAACCGTATCTATATCACCCAAGGCACTCAGGGTATTGGCAGGCTACAACTGGCCTGGTAATGTCAGGGAACTTGAAAATACAATAGAGCGGGTAGTTGTGATGACCGATGGAAAGACCATTGAA